>DATBPR010000398.1:0-16764 GCA_036561285.1 Candidatus Limnocylindrales bacterium
CGTCCGCTCGGTTGCGGCGCCCGGCACCGCGTAGGTCTGCTCGTAGACGTAGATGGCCGTGCGCGGATCCTTGTGGAGCGTCCCGTCGGACCGCCACGCGGCGAGCGTCCGGGCGACCCGCCGGTAGCGGTCGTCCTCGCCGTCCCCGATCTCGTCGGCCGGCGCGTCGAGGCGGACGACGTTGCGGTCGTGCCGGGCCAGCAGGCGACGCCGGTCGGCCGCCGACAGCACGTCGTACGGCGGAGCCACGACCGCCGCCGGGTCCCCGATCGCCTCGGGGTCGTAGCGGAGGGCGCGGAACGGGCGGATCTGGGGCAACGGGCTCCTCGAGTGGGGGCGCGGCTGGGACGCGGGCACGGTGCGCCCGTGACGGGACGGCCGGGGGCGGCATCGTACGATAGCCCGAGGGATCACGCCGCAGCCGTTCGGCCCGATGCTGCGCGCCGGCAACGCGAGATCCGGCCGGGCCGCGACCCGGCACCGGGGGACGCAACTTTTCGAGGGACCGGGACGTCGATGCTGGGATCGCCCGCCGCACCTGGAATGTCCGTGTCTCCACGCGCGACCCGCCCGTCACGTCCGCCCATCTCGATCGTACGCCGCTCGTGAGGCGAATCTCCGCGCGCCGGAGCACCGTCGCGGCGCTTCCGGTGCTCGCCGCACTCGTTCTCGCCGCGCTCGGCGCGGCCGGACCGGCCGGGGCCGCCGGCGGGCCGCCCACGATGACGGCCCGCGTCCTGCTCCAGGGCCACGCCCGCCTCGGATCGTGGATCGCGATCCAGGTGCACCTCCACAACGACGGCCCCTCGGTCAGCGGCGAGCTCCGGCTCCAGGGCGGCAGCCAGGGCGGCACGCGCTACGCCGCCCCCGTCCAGCTGGACAGCCCGTCGGACAAGGATTGGATCCTCTACGCGCAGCCGCCTTCGTTCGGCCAGCAGCTGGAGGTCGTCCTCGCCAGCGGCGACGACGTGATCGCTCGCAAGAAGGTCGCGGTGACGATCCACGACCCGTCGCAGCTCGTCGTCGGCGTCGTCGCGGAGGATCCGCAGCTGCTCCTCGGGAGGCTGAACCTGCCGGCCGTCCAGAACCAGCAGGCAGCCGTCGTCGTGCCACTCGGACTCGAGGACCTGCCGACGCGACTCGAGGCGTGGTCGGCGCTGGACCGCCTCGTCTGGCAGAACGTGGATGCCTCGAGCCTCACCGCCGAGCAGCTCACGGCGCTCCGGGGCTGGATCGCCCTCGGCGGCCGGCTGATCGTCGTCGGCGGCACGGGTGGGATCGGGACGCTCGGCGGGTTCCCGGACGATCTCCTCCCCTATCGGCCGACCTCCACCGTCGACGTCCCGCCCGCGGCGCTGCGCGGGTTGCTCGGGACGCTGCCTGCATCCGCCACGGACGTGCCGGCGATGGCCGGCGAGCTGACGCGCGGCCGGGCCCTCGCGACGTCCGGCGATCGCGTGATCGCCGCCCAGGCCCCGTACGGCGCAGGCTCGGTCGCGATCGTCGGGATCGACCCGACGACCGGCTGGGTCGGCGAATCGACCGCCGGAGTGGGCCTCTGGCCGGCCCTGATCCCGCCGCGATCCGACGGGACGGTCTCGGTGGGCGACGACACCCAGATCGTCGCCGCCGTCAGCAACCTGCCGTCGCTCGCCCTGCCGCCGCTCGGCGGGCTGCTCCTGCTGCTGTTCGGGTACATCGCCCTGATCGGCCCGATCAACTACCTCGTCCTTCGCAAGCTCGATCGACGCGAATGGGCGTGGGTCACGATGCCGATCCTGATCGTCGCGTTCGCCGCGGGCTCGTACGCCTTCGGCAGCGCCCTCCGGGGCAGCAGCCTGATCGTCAACGAGGTGGGGATCGTCCGCGGCGCCCCGGACGCGGCCGAGGGCACGGCCGCGGTCTATCTCGGGGTGTTCTCGCCGACGCGCGGCACCTACCAGGTCGCCGTTCCGGGAGGCGCCCTCCTGTCATCGCCGATCTCGGGCGACGTCTTCGGCGGCGCCGGCGCCGGCCTCGACGTCGTCCAGGGCGACCCGTCCCGCGTCCGCGACCTCGCCGTCGGCGTCCAGTCGCTGCGGACGATCCGCGCCGAGAGCCAGGTCGTCGCCCCGAAGATCCACGCCGACCTGTCCCTCGTCGACGGCGTGCTGAAGGGCACGATCCGGAACGACGGCACGACCGTCCTCGAGAAGCCCGCGGTCGTGCTCGGAGCGAGCGTGAAGGTGCTCCAGGACCTCGATCCAGGCGAGGAGGTCACGGTCAACCTGCCCACCGCCAACGCCAGCTTCGGCCAATCGCTCTCGGACCGAATCTTCGGCCAGATCTTCTTCGACCCGACCTCCGCGGGCAGCGACACGACCCGTCGCGACCAGGTCCGCCACATGGTCCTCGACCAGCTGACGAACGATCCGCAGCTGGGAACGTTCGGACGGCTGAACGCCGACGGACCGGTCGTCCTCGCGTGGGGCAACCAGCCGGTCCTCGACGTGACGGTCGAGGGCCAGCCGGCCCAGCGGCTCAGCAACGTCCTCTACTACGTGCCGGTGAGCATGCCGATCCGCGGCCGGACGATCTTCCAGGGCGACCTGCTCAACAGCACGGTCACCGAGACCGACGCGGGCTTCTTCTCGAAGGATCCGACGAGCTTCAACTTCGCGCGCGGCTCCGCCACGGTCAGCTACCGGCCGTTGCCGTTCGAGGGGGCCCTGACCGTCAGCCACGTCCGGTTCGGCTTCAGCTTCGGGCCGGACGGCATCCCCGCCGGCACCATCGAGGACCGGATCGCGCCGATCCCCGATGCCTGCCTGAAGGTCAAGGACGGCGATCCGCTGCCGGACGGCTGCCCGAAGCCGGTCCCGGCCGACCAGTTCGACGGGATGCCGGAGATCGAGGTCTTCGACCGGACGGCGAGCACGTGGCACCGGCTGACGCACGCGACCCAGGGCCGCTCGTACGACCTCGCCGACCCGACGCGCTACGTGGACGCGACGACCGGCACGCTCCTCGTCCGCTATGTCAACGACCGCCAGGACCAGGTCGGGTTCTCCGCCTCCGTCAGCATCGAGGGCGTCGTCCGATGACCGACATCGTCGTCACCCGCGGCCTCGTCAAGCGCTATCCGGGGACGGTCGCGGTCGCGGGCCTGGACCTGGCCGTCGCCGAGGGCGAGATCTACGGTCTGGTCGGCCCGAACGGTGCCGGCAAGACGACCACCCTGCGGATCCTCGCGACGCTCCTGACCGCAACGTCCGGACAGGCCGAGGTCGCCGGGATCGACGTCCGCCGGAACCCCGACGCCGCACGGCGCGTCCTCGGCTTCATGCCGGACGTGTTCGGGGTGTACGACGACATGAAGGTCTGGGAGTACCTCGACTTCTTCGCCCGCTGCTACGGCATCCCGGGCGCCCGGCGGCGGCGGATGATCGGCGACCTCCTCGAGCTGGTGGATCTCGGGGACAAGCGCGACGCCTATGTCCAGAGCCTCTCGCGGGGCATGCAGCAGCGCCTCTGCCTCGCCCACACCCTCGTCCACGACCCGCAGGTGCTCCTGCTCGACGAGCCGGCGTCCGGTCTCGATCCACGGGCCCGGGTCGAGCTCCGCGAGCTGTTGCGCGAGCTTCGCTCCCTCGGCAAGACGATCGTGATCAGCAGCCACATCCTCCCGGAGCTCGAGGAGCTCTGCACCGCGGTCGCGATCGTCGACCACGGCCAGGTGCTGACCCAGGGCAAGGTCGCCGACATCGAGCGACAGCTCCGGTTCGGTGCCGTCCTCCGGATCGCGATCCTCGGCGACGGGGACGCGATCGAGGCCGCCCGAGCGCATCTCGAGGGCGATCACCGGGTGGCGTCGGCGACGGTTCTCGACGGTGGCGTGATCGAGGTCGGCTTTCGCGGCGACGACGAGGCCGCCGCGGAGCTCCTGGCGGCGGCGATCGCGGCGGGGATCCGGGTCGCCTCCTTCGCCCGGGCGGCCAGCGACCTCGAAGAGCTGTTCCTGCAGGTCACGTCCGCCGGCGAGCCGGCCCAGGGGCGGGTGGCCTGATGTCGGAGGAGCTCGTGGACGAGGCGATCGTCGAGGCGGCACCGGTCGAGCCGGTCGACGGGGCCGGCCGCAGCCCGGCGCGACGTCGACGGTCGAACCCGCTCCGCGCCGCGCGCTCCGGGCTGGGCGGGATCACCGCCGTCGGCGTGAAGGAGCTCCGGGGTCGGGCCCGTGGGCGCCGGGCGTTCGTCGTCCTGACGTTCTACCTGCTGTTCCTCGGGCTGTTCGCCTGGGCATGGGAGCTCGTGGCCGAGCGGACCTACGTCCAGAACGCCTCGCTCCAGGGTGGATCCGCGGCCTTTGCGTCGGCCCAGGTCGGCCAGGAGGTCTTCGGCGCGCTGATCCTGATCGAGACCTTGCTCGTCGTGTTCCTCGCGCCGGCCTTCACGTCGGGTGCGATCAGCCTCGAGCGCGAGAAGCAGACGCTCGACATGCTGGCGGCGACCCCGATCTCGTCCCTCGCCATCGTCGTCGGCAAGCTGTTCAGCGCCCTTGCCTACGTGTTCCTCCTGATCGCCGCGTCCATCCCGCTGACGGCGATCGTGTTCGTCTTCGGTGGCGTCGGGCCGGACGACGTCCTTCGCGCCTACACCGTGCTGATCGTGTCCGCGATCGGGCTCGGCGCGCTCGGGCTGTTCATCTCGGCCCTGATGCAGCGGACCCAGGGCGCAACGGTCGTGACGTTCTTCGCCGTCCTGTTCCTGTCGCTCGGGACGATGTTCGGGGTCCTCTTCTGGAACACGATGGCCGGCGTCAACCGCGGCGGCCTGGTCGCCGCCCAGGGCGTCGGCCCGATCCGCGGCACGGCGCCCGAGGCGCTGCTCTGGTTCAACCCGTTCGCCGCCGAATACGACGTGATCTGCGGCGCCTCGGACGGCTATGGCGGCTGGTGCAGCCGGCTCAACACGGTGACGAACGGGGCGATCTCGGTGACCGGGTACAGCGGTGGCGGCGTCCTGCCGACGCCACAGGCTGGTTTCGGCGTCGACAACAGCGGTGGCGGGGTGATCGCGCCGGTCCCCGCCATCCCGGCTGCCCCGGTCAAGATCCTGCCGGACGGCACCGTCGTCGCGATCGACAACCCGGGCGCGCAGGTGCCCTTCGCGACCGCGGACCCGCAGCCCTTCGGCGTCCGGCGGGACACGTTCTGGCCGCGCAGCCTGCGGGCATGGGCCATCCTCTCCCTCGTCCTGGTCGTGGCCTCCATCCAGCTCGTCTCCCCGACCCGCCGCTGGCGGTGGCTGCGCCGTCCGGCGCTCGGAGCGCGCTGATGCGGCTCCGGGTTCCGCGCCTCCTCGCGGAGGCCGCGTCGGTAGATCCGGCGATCGTTCCCGTCGATCCACGCGGCGTCATCCCCGGCCCGCTCGATCCGGATCTCGTCGCGATCCGGTCGCACCTGATCGGGCACCGGCGCCGGCTCTGGATCCGCCGGATCGTCCGTCGCGCGTGGGCCGTGGCGTCGGTGGTCCTCGTCGCGGAGGTCGGGCTGCTGCTGGCGGCCCGGATCGTCCCGATCGAGGCGCTGCCATCGCTCCTGATGGCGGTGGCGGTCATCGGCGTTGTGGGATTCGTGTTCCTTGCGGTCCGTTGCCGTCCGACGATCGGCGAGACGGCGCTGGCGATCGACGCCGAGGGCCACCTGGGCGACCGGGCGGCGAGCGCACTCGCGCTCGCCACCGCGTATCCGGACATCGCGACCGCAACCGACGTCGAGGCTGGCGGCGCCGCGGATCCGGTCGACGACGAGGAGATCGCCGGGTTCGTCCGCCGCCAGCGCGCCGACGCCGCGCGGGCAATCGCGATCACGCCGGCGGCCCTGTTCCAGCCCCGTCTTGCCCGCCGGCCCGCGGCCGCCGTCCTCGCCGCGACCCTGCTCATCATCCCGTTGACGGTGCTGCCGAATGGCCAGGACCAGGCGATCGCCCAGGCACGGGCGAACCGCGACGAGGCCCGTCAGCAGGCCACGCGGATCGACGAGATCGCGAAGAGCCTCGAATCGAAGGGCCCGAAGCCGGACGATCCGCGGAGCCGCCTCGCCGCCGACCTGCGCGATCTTGCGGCGCAGCTCCGATCGCGCCCCGAAGACCTCGCGGCGAACCTCGCCCGACTCGGCACGGTCGAGGCGGCGGTCAACTCGCAGCTCGATCCGGGGAACGAGCAGCGGGCCTCGACGCTGACGGCCCTCAACCGGGCCTTGTCACGAGCGGCCTCGGGACGCGCGGACGCGAACCAGAATGGCGACCCGAAGGTGACCGCGGAGGACCTGCGGCGGCTCGGCGAGCAGCTCGACGCGATGACGCCCCAGGCGCAGCGGGGCGTGTCGGCGGCCCTGTCGGCGCTCCAGTCGCAGGCGTCGCAGGCCAGCGGCGCGGCCGGGCAGGCGCTGCGTGACGCGGCGCAGGCGATCGCCCAAGGCCAGACCGACGCGGCCCGCCAGGCGCTCGGGCGGCTCGGCGACGCGCTCCAGTCCGCCGGTGACCAGGTCCAGGTCAACCGCGATCTGGCCCAGGCGGCGTCGGGCCTCCAGGACGCACGCCGGCAGCTCGCGGACGCCGGCCGCGGCAGCCAGCAGGGCCAGGCCGGCCAGCAGGGCCAGGGGCAGCCAGGACTGCAGGGGCAGGGCCAGGGCCAGCCGGGCGCCAGCGGCCAGGCCGGCAACAGTCAAGGCCAGCCCGGGGCAAGCGGCCAGCCGGGCGCCAGCGGACAGGGGCAGGGCCAGGCCGGCAGCCCGAGCCCGAGCCCGGGTCAGGGCCAGGGTCAGGGGCTGGGCCAGGGGCAAGGCCAGGGGCAAGGCCAGGGCCAGGGGCAAGGGCAGGGGCAAGGCCAGGGGCAAGGCCAGGGGCAGGGCCAGGGCCAGGGCCAGGGCCAGGGCCAGGGCCAGGGCCAGGGGCAGGGGCAGGGCCAGGGGCAGGGGCAGGGGCAGGGCCAGGGCCAGGGCCAGGGGCAGAGCCAGGGGCAGGGCATCGGCGGAGGCGGCTCGAGCGCGCGCCAGCTGGGCCAGGGCACGAGCGGCGGCGGCCGCCCGTCCGGTCCGACGAACCCGAATCGGCCGTCGCAGCTCGGACCGGATCTGTCCGGGATCTTCGCCCCGTTCGACCGGCTCGGGAAGCCCGGCGATCCGTCCTATGTCGCGGGCACTGGCGGCGACGGGCAGACCCAGGCGGGTAACCAGTCGGGCCAGGGCCAGAACAACGGCGCGCTGACGCCGTACCAGCAGGTCTTCACGGACTTCTATGACTACGCCCTGACGAGCCTCGACCGGAGCTATGTGCCCCTGTCGGTCAAGGACTTCGTCCACGACTACTTCAGCTCGCTGGACCCGAAGAAGTGATTGCGAACCGAGACCCGCGCCGCGCGCTGAACCGGAGGGATCGATGAACACCCCCGCCACCGCCCAGCCCAGCTCGCCGGCCCACATCGAGCCGGAGGCCTTCGCGGAGCGGGCCCGACGCATCGAGGACGAGATCGGCCGGGTGATCGTCGGCCAGCGCGACCTCGTCCGCCAGACGATGACGGGGCTCCTGGCGAACAGCCACGTCTTGCTCGAGGGCGTCCCGGGCCTCGGCAAGACGATGCTCGTCCGGACGATCGCCGACGTCATCGACTGCTCGTTCAACCGGATCCAGTTCACGCCGGACCTGATGCCGGCCGACATCACCGGGACGAACATCCTCATCGAGGAGGGCGGCAGCCGGGTCTTCCGCTTCCAGCAGGGGCCGATCTTCGCGAACCTCGTCCTCGCCGACGAGATCAACCGGGCTACCCCGAAGACTCAGTCGAGCCTGCTCGAGGCGATGCAGGAGCACCAGGTCTCGGTCGCCCGCCAGCGGTTCGCGCTCGAGGCGCCGTTCTTCGTGCTCGCGACCCAGAACCCGCTCGAGATGGAGGGCACCTATCCCCTGCCGGAAGCCCAGCTCGACCGGTTCCTGTTCAAGGTGATGGTCCCGTTCCCGTCCGAGGACGATCTCGTCGCGATCATGGACCGGACGACCGGCGCGGAGTCCCCGCGGGCCTCGAAGGTCGCGACGGCGGACGAGATCGTCGAGATGCAGCGGCTCGCCCGGGCGGTCCCGATCGCGCCACACGTCACCGCCTACGCGGTCAGCGTCCTCGCCGCCACCCACCCGGACCAGGGGCGGGCCCCGCAGCTCGTCCGTGACTACGTCCGCTACGGCGGCTCGCCGCGCGGCGCCCAGGCCCTGGTGACCGCGGGCAAGATCTTCGCCCTGCTCGACGGGCGCTTCAACGTCTCGACCGACGACATCCGGTCCGCGGCCCTGCCCTCGCTGCGCCACCGGATCATCCTCAACTTCGAAGGCGAGGCCGAGGGGATCACGACCGAGGCCGTGGTCCGGTCGATCCTCGACGCGGTCGCGCCCCCGAGCGTCGAATAGCCGCGGCGGCGGCACGCGACATGGCGATGACCGAGGGCGGCGCCCCCGCGCCGCCGCCGACGGGTGGCGACACCGGCACGCGTCCGGCGTTCCTCCCCGGCGACCTCGATCCGACCGTCTTCGACGAGGCCTTCCTCCGGCAGCTGGAGCGGCTGCTCCTGATCATGCGGGCACCCGCCCGGGGCGGGCTGAAGGGCGGCCGGCGCAGCGTCAAGCGCGGACAGAGCGTCGAGTTCGCGGACTTCCGCGACTACACCCTCGGCGACGATCTCCGCCAGCTCGACTGGAACGTCCTCGCCCGCCTCGAGAAGCTGTTCGTGAAGCTGTTCGTCGAGGACGAGGACGTCACGATCACCCTCCTGCTCGACACCTCGTCATCGATGGCGACGGGAGAGCCGGACAAGCTCCAGTTCGCGAAGCGGGCGGCGGCGGCCCTCGGCTACATCGGGCTTGCGTCGGAGGACCGCATCGCGCTCACCGCGCTCGGCGGACGCGCTGCCCGTCGGCGGGTCGCGCTTCGCGGCTCGGGCCGGGTGTTCCGTCTCCTGACCGAGCTGTCGGGGATCCAGCCGGCGGACGGCCCGACCGACCTGCTGGCAGCCGCGCGGCACGCCGCGGCGCAGCTCTCCGGACGCGGCGTCGTGATCCTCCTCTCGGATCTCCTCGATCCGGCCGCGGACAGGGTGATCCGCGAGCTCGCCGCGACCCGATCCGAGCTGGTCGTCCTCCACGTCCTCTCGCCGCAGGAGCTCGATCCGCCGCTGGAGGGCGATCTCCGGCTGGTCGACACGGAGACGGGCGAGGGCGTCGACGTCACCGCGGATCTCGCGACGATCGACGCCTACAAGGAGCGGCTCGCGGTCTGGAAGCAGGGCTTCGCCGACCTCGCCGCCCGCCGCGGGGCGACCTACGTCGACGTCCCGACGACGCTCCCGCTGAACGACCTCGTCTTCGCCGAGCTCCGCCGCCGGCGCGTGGTCGCCTGAGGCCCGACCGCGCCGATGCCGTTCGCCAGTCCGCTCGCGCTGCTCGGCCTCCTGTTCGTGCCGGCCGTCGTCGCCATGTACCTGCTCCGGCTGCGGCGGCGCGAGAGCGTCGTCCCGTCGACCCTGCTCTGGCAGCGGCTCGTCGCGGACGTCGAGGCAAACGCGCCCTGGCAGCGGCTCCGGCGCAGCCTGCTCCTGCTCCTCCAGCTGCTTCTCGTCCTCGTCCTCGTTCTGCTCGCCGCGCGGCCGTTCCTCGAGCGTCCGGCGGGGCTCGCGCGGGACCTGATCCTGATCGTCGACACGTCGGCGAGCATGGGCGCGACCGACGTGCCGCCTGACCGGCTGGCCGCCGCGCGGGATGCGGCCAAGGAGGCGCTCAAGGACCTCCCGGCCGGCGGCAAGGTGAGCGTGATCGAGGCCGGCCGGACCGCCCGGATCGTTTCGAGCGCGACCTCCGACATCGGCCGGGTCCGGCAGGCAATCGACGGGATCCGCCCCAGCGTCGCCCGCGGCGACCTGACCGACGCTCTCGCGCTCGCCCAGCAGCTCGCCGTCCAGTCCGGCGACGCGGAGGTGCTCGTCGCGACGGACGCGTCGCTTGCGGTGGCACCGACGACGAAGGTCACCGCGCCCGTCCGGGTCCTCCGGGTCGGCGACGCGAACGGCAGCCGGAACCAGGCGATCGTCGCGCTGGCGGTTCGGACCGCGCCCTCCGCGGTGACCCGGTCGGTCTTCGTGAGCGTCGCGAACCTGGACCTCGAGCCGGCCACGCGGCGCGTCGAGATCCGCGGCGACGACCACCTCGTCGAGACGCGGACGATCCGGATCGACGCACAGCAGAAGGCCGACGTGATCGTCGACGACGTCCCGGCCGACGTCGGGACGATCGAGGTCCGCCTGACACCCGACGACACCGATCCGAACGCGCGGCCGGACCTGCTCGCCGCCGATGACCGCGCGTGGGCGATCGTCCCGCCGCAGCGGGAACGGAACATCCTGCTCGTCGGGCCGGGCGATCCGTACCTGGAGACGGCGCTGTCCTACCTTCCGAACAGTCACCTGTTCGGGCTGACCCCGGATGAGTACCCGGCCGGCGCCGTCCGGACCGACGGGACCGCCTGGGACCTCGTCATCTTCGAGGGTGCCGTCCCGGCCACGTTGCCTCCGACGCCCGTCCTCGCCATCGCCCCGCCCAGCTCGAGCGCGCTCGGTGAGGTCGGCGGGGTCCTGAAGAACCCGGGCATCGGAACGCTGGGGACCGACGAGCCGATCCTCCGCTACGTCGACCTGTCGACGACGCACATCGCGGCGGCGCAGGAGCTGACGCTCCCACCCTGGGCGCGGACGGTGATCCCCGGGCCGAAGGGCGCTCCCCTCCTCTACGCGGGCACCCGTGCGGGGATCCCGACCGCCGTGCTCGCCTTCGAGCCGCGGGAGTCCGATCTGCCGCTCCAGGTGGCGTTTCCGATCCTGATCGCCAACCTCACCGGTGAGCTGCTCGGCGGCTCCGCGGCGACGGCCGCGGTCGCGCCCGGCGATCCGGTCAGCCTGACGATCCCCACCGGCGCGAGCGGCCTGCACGTCGTCCGGCCGGACGGCACCGCCGTCGACCTGGTGCCCGGAGTCGCGGCCGGCTCCACCGTGACGTTCACCGCGACCGATCAGCTCGGCGTGTACACGGCGACGCCGATCGTCTCCGCAGACACGTCCGCGGGCCCGGCGGGATCGGGCGCGCCGGCGGCTTCCTTGCCGGCCGGCCCGCGGTCGCCGTCAGCGGCGGCGTTAGGAGCCTCTCCGAGCGCCGCCCCAGGCACGGACGCGTCCGGGCGGATCGCCTTCGCGGTCGACCTCTTCGACGTCGGCGAATCCGCGATCGCACCGGGCTCGACGCAGGTGCTCGAGGATCTTGGCACCGGTCAGCCCGGAGCCGCGCCCTCCGGGGCACCGAGCGCGAGTGGCGGGGCCAGCGCCACGACCGCCCGACCGAACGCCCGCGACGAGATCTGGATCCCGATCGCCTTCGGCGTGCTCCTCCTCCTGTGCGTCGAGTGGATCGTCTACCACCGGGACGCGGTCCAACGCGGCTGGCGGGCGATCGGCGGTCGGCTCGGGCGCCCGCCGCGGGCGGGCAACCGCTGATGGGCATCGGCATCGACGCGCCGCTCGCACTGCTCCTGCTGGTCCCGGCCCTCGCGATCACGATCGGGCTGCATCTCGCCTCGCGCCGGCGTCTCGGGGTGGGGCGCCGTCAGGTCGCTCTCGCGGTCCGATCCGTCCTCCTGGTCGCAATCGTCCTCGCCCTCGCCGGTTTCCGGCTGGTCCTGCCCGTCGACCGCCTCGCGACCGTGTACGTCGTCGATCTCTCCGACTCGGTGGGTCAGCCGGGCCGCGAAGACGCGCTCGCCTGGCTGCGCCAGAGCCTGACCGCGATGCCCAAAGGGGACGTGGCGGGGATCGTCGGGTTCGGGCGGGCCGCGCTCGTCGAGCGTCTCCCGCAGGAGGTCCGCGAGATCGACCGGATCGCCTCCACGCCCGTTCGCTCCGCGACGGACATCGGGGCGGCCCTCCGGCTGGCCTCGGCCCTGTTCCCGGACGACGCCCAGAAGCGGATCGTGCTGCTCTCGGACGGCAACGACACCACCGGAACGGGCCAGTCGGAGGCTGCGCTGGCCGCGGCCCGTGGAATCCAGGTCGAGACGCGGGCGATCGGGCTGGGAGCGGCCAACGAGGTCCTCGTCGACCGCCTGACGACGCCGTCGACGGCCCGGATCGGCGAGGAGATCGAGGCGACGGCCGAGATCCACTCAACGGTCGCCCAGGCGGCCACGGTCCGCCTCTACGCCGACGGCGCGCAGGTCGCCGAGCAGGCGGTCGACCTCGGGGCCGGCGCGAACCAGGTGACGTTCCGGGTCAAGCCGACCGAGGCCGGCTTCCACGTCTTCCGCGTCGTCGTCGAGGCCGGACGCGACACGTTCAGCCAGAACAACCGGGCCGATTCGGACACGATCGTGAAGGGCGAGCCACGTGTCCTCGTCCTCGCCGGCGACGAAGGGGTCGCCGCAGAGCTCGTCGGGGCGCTGAAGACCGAGCGCCAGCAGGTCGACACCGCGATCCCCGAGCAGCTCCCGAGCGGGATCGAGGGGCTCCTGTCATACGACAGCATCGTCCTCGTCGACGTCTCGCGGCTGCGTCTGTCGACCGGCCAGCTGACCGCCCTGCAGCAGTACGTCCGCGACTTCGGCCGGGGGCTCGTGATGATCGGCGGCCCGAAGAGCTACGGCGCGGGCGGCTACACGGACACGCCGGTCGAGGAGGCGCTCCCGGTCGACATGGGCGTCAAGGACCGCCAGAAGCAGCCGGACGTGGCGCTCGTCGTTGTCATCGACAAGTCCGGATCGATGGATGCCTGCCACTGCAACACGTTCAACCGGGGCTCCGGATCTGGCATCGCCGGGGTCCGCAAGGTGGACATCGGGAAGGAGGCGATCCTCCGGGCGGCGGCGGCGATGTCCGCCCGGGACCAGCTGGGGATCGTGGCCTTCGACGAGACTGCCCACTGGGTCGTCCGGACCCAGCCGCTCGGCGGGATCGCGGATCTCGGCGGGGCGATCGCCGGGATCCAGCCGCTCGGCCAGACGAACATCTTCGCGGGGCTCGACCAGGCGGTGAAGTCGCTCGAAGGGACGACCGCGACCCGACGCCACATCATCCTGCTGACGGATGGCTGGTCGACCTCCGGCCAGTACGGCGCGATCCTCGCCCAGATGAAGGCAGACGGGATCACCCTCTCGACGGTGGGCGCCGGCGGCGGAGCGAACCCCTTCCTGGCCCAGCTCGCGAAGGACGGCGGCGGACGGTTCTACCCGGCTGCGAACCCGGCCAGCATCCCCGACATCTTCCTGAAGGAGACGCAGCAGGTCGCAGGCCAGCAGATCGTGGAGGAGACCTTTCACCCGATCCTGACCTCGCAGTCGCCGATCCTCCGCGGCATCGACGCGATGCCGCAGCTCCTCGGCTACAACGGGACGACGGCCAAGGCCGCCGCCCAGACGGTCCTCGTCACCGCGCGCGACGACCCGCTCCTCGCCCAGTGGCAGTACGGCCTCGGACGGTCGGTCGCCTGGACGTCCGATTCGACCGGCCGGTGGGCGAAGAGCTGGCTCGCGTGGGACGGCTTCTCGCGGTTCTTCAGCCAGCTGGTGGGGTGGACCCTGCCGGGCGAGGAGACCGGCGGGATCGAGGCCGCGTTCGTCCAGGACGGGAACCACACCCGGCTCCGGGTGGAGAGCGTGTCCGAGGACGGCTCGCCGCGTGACTTCTATTCGACGGCGGTCGCCATGACGACACCGGATCTGAGCTCGAAGGCGGTCGAGCTGTCGCAGACCGCGCCCGGCGTATACGAGGCGGACCTCGGCGAGATCGATCCCGGGGCGTACGTGATCCGGGTCTCGCAGATGCGGCCGGGGGACGCGGCCCTGGGCCGGACGCTGGGTCTCGTCGCGCCGACCGCGGCGGAGTACCGGGAGCTGGGCACGAACGAGGCCTACCTCGCGACGCTCCGCTCGGCGACCGGCGGTCGGGCGATCGCGACGCCCGCCGAGCCGTGGACGCACGACCTGGCCACCAATGCCGCCTCGACCGATCTCTGGCCGTTGCTCCTCGTCCTGGCGATGCTGCTCTGGCCGCTCGACATCGCCCTGCGGCGGGTCTCGATCGGCCGGCGGGAGCTCACCGACGCGCGGCGCAGGCTGACCGGCGGGTCCAGACGGACGGTCGCGCCGCGGACGGCCGAGGTCGCGGGCATGATCGCCGCCCGCGAGCGCGCGGCGGGCTCGACGGCGCGCGCCGCTTTGCTGCATCCGGCCGAGGCCGCCCCGGCCAGCACTGCCAGCCGGGCCAACGTCGTCGCACCGCAACCGGCCGCCGTGGCGCCTCCGGGTCGCGTCGCCGCGCCGCCCGCCCCTCCCGCATCGAAGCCCGCGCCTGCGGCTGCGGTCCCCACGCCGGTCGACCCCGGGCCGTCGAAACCGGCTGCGGCCGCGCCGACGGACGACGGCGGCGACACGCTCACTCGTCTCCGGGACGCCAAGCGCCGGGCCCAGCGCTGACCCGTTCTCGGTCGCGCGGCGCCGCCGCCGCCAGCCGCCCGGACCGCTGCCCCGGTGTACGCTCGCGCCGATGTTCCCCCGCGGCTCCCGCCGGCTTCACGTCGCGCCATGGATGGTCGCGATCGGCATCGCGACCATGCTCCTGACCGGCTGCAGCGTGATCTCGCGGACCCCGCCGGTTCCCACGCCGGCCGACTTCCAGGGGATCGCCGGCGACATCGTCCAGCGCGGGATCAACGTGACCCACGTCGTCTCGGGGGACGGAGGCTGCCCCGACTCGAACCTCGGCAAGACGGCGATCGCCTTCGACGTCGCCGGGCTCGACCAGCCGACGCCCGTCCACGTCTACGTCTACATCTTTCGCGACCGGGCCACCTATGAACGGCTCCGGACGGCCGTGGACGACTGCGCCCGCTCGTACGTCACCGACCCGCAGACCTACGAGTCCGTCGAGACCTCGCCGTTCGTCATCGCCGGCCAGGGCCCGTGGGGCCCGCAGCTGAAGGACAACCTGCGGGCCGCCCTCGTGGAAGCGGCCGGAACGGGTGAGTAGTACGCTCCCCACCTGACCGGTCGCCACCCCTCCGGACCGGTGCGTGACGGGACCAGATCGTCCCGGGCGCCTCCGGACCACCGGGCCACGGGGTCAACCTGACCGACGGCCGATCGTGTTGGCATGGCGAACTCCCGACGTCGGCTGCCCACGACGCTCATCGCCGGTTCGCTTGGCGTGCTCCTCGCCATCGAGGTCACCGGGATCGCGCTGGCCCGCTCGAACCCCGTGGTCGTGGTCGAGGCGGCGACCGCGCCGGGCCCGGCCGAGATGGCGACGGACGCAGGCGTGGGGCTCGGATCGGCCCTCGGACAGGCGATCGGCTCCGCCTCGACCGTCGCGACCGGTCCGATCGTGGAGGGCCTCCGGTCCGCCTCGGCCCTGACGACCTTCGTCGCTCCGGCAGCCCAGCCGCGGAAGGCGCCCATCAAGGCCATGAAGCCGAAGGCCAGGCCGGCGGCCCACGCCACGACGACGGGCTTCCACGGCCGTAGCCATGTCTGGATCCCCTCGCTCGGGATCAGCCGGGAACTCCAGTCGTTCCCCTGCTCCCGGCAGCGGCCGCCGGACGCCGGCGTCTACCACTGGGGCTGCGCCGGCCGCAACAACGTGTATCTCCTGTCGCACGCCTGGAGCACGTTCAAGCCACTCCACGACGCCTATGTCCACGGCCGGCTCCGGAAGGGCATGCAGGTCTGGTACGCGAACGCGAACGGGACGGTCCACCAGTACCGGGTGATCTGGTGGAAGGTCACGCTGCCGACGACCGCCGCCTCGTGGGCCTGGGCCGGCCAGAGCCGCCCGAGCATGACCCTCCAGACCTGCGTCGGGTCGAAGAGCCAGTACCGCCTGATGGTCCGGCTCGTCCAGGTCGGCTGATCAGCGGACCCTCCGCTCGAGCCGAAGATTGAGTCGGGCGACTCTGGACGCAACCCATACCCTGTGAGCGCCCGGCCCACGGGCGCCCTGGAGGGTGAGGGGCGTGGATCCGAACCTGATCGGGCGAGCGCAACGGGGCGACGAAGAGGCTTTCGCGAGCCTCGCGGTCGCTGCCGGCGATCGACTCCACGCGGTGGCGCACAGGATCCTGCGCGACACCGATCTCGCCGAGGACGCGACGCAGCAGGCGCTGCTCGCGATCTGGCGGGACCTTCCCCAGCTTCGCGACCCGGCGCGCTTTGACGCCTGGTCGTACCGGCTCCTCGTGCGCGCCTGCTACACCGAGGCCCGCCGGACCCGTCACTGGGCCCCGAATGTTCACCTGTTGCCGACCGACGAGCCGGTGGCGGGCGAGGGCTTCAGCTCGGTCGTCGATCGCGACCAGCTGGAGCGCGGATTTCGGCGACTTTCCATCGACCATCGTGCGGTGGTGGTGCTTCACCACTACCTCGACCTGCCGCTCCCCGAGGTCGCCGACGTGCTCGGCATCCCGGCCGGAACGGCTCGATCCCGATTGCATCACGCGATGCGCGGCCTGCGTGCGGCCCTCGAGGCCGACGCCCGCCCGGCGACGCAGGAGGTTGCCCGATGAGTACGAGCACCGATCGCGACGTCACGCGCATCGTTCGGTCGTGGCTGGAGGAGGGCCGCACGGCGCTCCCGGACCGCGTCCTGGACACCGTGCTCGACCAGCTCCCCGCGACCCCACAGCGCCGTGCCCCGTGGCCGGCGCGGAGGT
>DATBPR010000399.1:0-3283 GCA_036561285.1 Candidatus Limnocylindrales bacterium
TGGCGATCCCGATCGCGACCCCGGCGGCGTTGCTGATGACCGCCACGGCCGTGGCCAGCAACCCGTCCCCGATCCACCGAACCAGCTCGGCGGGCGTCGTCCCGAGGTTCAGGCTGCCGGCGCCGAGCGTGGTCGTGGAGACGACGTCCGGCAGCGAGCTGATCAGCCCCCAGATGGTCACGCCGATGATGAGGAGCACGGCGGCGACGCTGGCCGCCGTCGCGGACGCCGCCGCGGCGCTGGGTCCCAGGCCGCGCTCACGGGCCTTCCGGGCGATCGGCCGCAGGACGCAGGCGAGGATCGCCGCGAGGATGACGGGCAAGCTGAGGATCGGCAGGACGATCGCCCGCGAGACGACGGCGAGCAGGGCGAGGACGACGAGCGTTCGCCAGCTGATCTGTGCGAGCCGGTCGAGCCAGACGGGGACGAGCTCGTGGCGGGCCGGCTCGCGCGGGCCGGGACCGGTCTCGAGCAGGTCCTGGAGGGGGGGCGCGAAGGCCTGCACCGCCGCGAGGAGCGGGACCGCGGCGAAGATCCCGATCGCGCCGAAGATCGCGCCGCCGATCGCGATCGAGATCAGGGCGAGACCCGGGTTCACGCGCTGGCCCGGCCCGAAGACGCGGGGGACGAGCCACCGTTGCTGCGCAACGTTCGAGAGGCCGATCAGGATCAGGAGCAGGACCATCCCTCCCGCGCCTTCCGCGGCGATGGTCACGAGGGCGAGGATGGTGGTCGTGGCGAGGCTGCCGAGGTATGGCACGAAGCCGCCGATGAACACCATCACCCCGAGCGGGCCGGCGAACGGCACGCCGAGGACGAACAGGATCGCGGCCGCGAACAGACCGTCGGTAGTGGCCATGACCGACGTCCCGCGGAGGTAGCCGCTGACCTGCTCGAGGGCCAGCGAGCCTCGCGACGTCAACGCCTCGGCATGCTCGTCGCCCAGGCTGCTCGTGGCCTGGTCCCAGGCCCGGTCGCCATCCTCGAGCAGGTAGAAGGTCAGGAAGCCGCCGAGGATCATGATCGTGGTGAAGTTCGCGATCGGGCCAACGAGCTGGGCGAGTCCGTCGACGATCAACGCCTGGAGGCTCGTCACGGCCCGGTCGACGACGCTGAGGACGGCCGGCGGCGCCCCGCGCTCGGTCAGGAACCTGGTCAGGGCTTCGATGCCGTTCCGGTTGGCCTGGATGATCGCCACGATCGACGGGATGAATGCGACGATGATCACGAACAGCGCGATGACGACGATCAGGACGGCGAGGAAACTGGCCGCGGCGGCGGCTCTCGCCCGCGGCCAGGCTCGTCGGACCTGGAGCCGGACGACGATCGGGTAGACCATCGCCGCCACCGTGACCCCGACGAGGATCGCCCCCGTCACCATCGACAGGTAGCCGGCGACCGCGACGAAGACGAGCGCGAGCGCGATCACCACCAGCACGCGCCAGCCGATCGCCGCGAGCCGATCGAGCCAGCCGGGAACGAGTCCCTGCCGGACCGCCGTCATCGTCGACGCCGGCAGGCTCGCCGGTTGCGGGGTGTCGTCGACCGCCATCGCCACCTCGACGTCGGCCGCCTCGGACGCGGCCGTTCCGCCCATGATCGGTGCGCCCGGGTGGTCGCACCAGCGTGACCACCGTACAACAGGCCGGGGCGCGGAATGGCTCAGACCGTCAACGCGACCCTCCCACGGGCCCGCCCTCCCTCCACGGGATCGCGGGCTTACCCCGTCGCGGCGGGTCCGTCCGCGCCCGCGGCACCGATCGCGCGGAGGTCGGCCAGCTCCGCCCGGATCGCGGCGAGCTCGTCGAGGATGCGCGCGACATTCGCATCGGCGACCCCGCCTGCGGCGGTCTCTTCGTCGTCCGCGGCGTTGGCCGCCGCCGCCGTCTCCGCGGCCGTCGGGACGAGGATGCTGGCGAGGATGCTCGCGAGGGAGCCGATGATCCCGACACCGGCGAACATCACGAAGACCGCCGTCGCTCGCCCGATGAGGGTGATCGGGTACTTGTCGCCGTAGCCGACGGTCGTGATCGTGACGAACGCCCACCACAGGGCGTCGCCGCCGGTCCGGATGTTGCTGTCCGGGTCGGTGCTTTCGACCTGGACGATGACGAGGGTCGAGACCGAGATCACGAGGAACGCGGCCAGCAGCGTGATGAAGATCGCGTACTCGCCGCGGTTCCGGATGATGTCCTGGACGAGGGCGCGGCGGTTGTCGCCGCGGAGGAGCCGGGCGACCCGGAAGAGGCGGCTGAGCCGAGCGAGGCGGAGGAGAGCCGTGAATCGAAGGATGCCGAGGCTGGGGATCGAACCCAGGAGGTCCAGCCAGCCGCGCTCGCGGATGAAGTACTCGCTGCGCGGATGCGATCCGCGCAGGTTGATCACGAAATCGAACAGGAAGACGACGCAGATCAGGTTGTCGAAGACCGACAGCGCCGATAGCGTTGCCTCGCCCAGGGGGAGCAGCAGCAGCGCCATGATCGCGAGGGAGAAGATCGTCAGGACGAGGATGAAGATGTCGTACGAGTTGCTGTGGCGGCTCGTCCGGTTCGGCGCCGCCCCGGCGCCCGCTGCCTGCTCGGTGGCCATCGACCTCTCCACGTGCGTCTCCGGGTGGCGTCATCATGCCGCCGTCGCGCCGTCGCGGCGGGCCGCCGATGCGGACCCGAGACTCGCGAGGGAGGCGCCTCCGTGACGAGCGAGGCGACGGGATCCACAGCGCGACGGTTCGGGACCCGGGAGGCGGCGTTCATCGGCGTCGGGTCGATGGTCGGCGCGGGGATCTTCTCGCTCCTCGGGACGGCGGGCGAGATCGCGGGCTCCGCCGTCTGGATCTCGTTCGTCCTCGCCGGGATCCTGGCCGGCCTCCAGGGCTACTCGTTCGCGCGGCTCGGCGCCCGCTTCCCGTCCGCGGGCGGGATGATCGAGTACATCAACCAGGCGTTCGGTCGCGGACACCTGGCAACGGTCATGGCCTGGCTCGGCTACGTCATCAACATCATCGTCACCGCGATGGTCGCGGTCTCCTTCGGGAGCTACGCCAGCTCGGCCGTGGCGAACAACGACCCGGCCTGGGTAAAGGTCTTCGGCGTGGCGCTCGTGATCGCCATGACGATCCTGAACGTCGCGGGCTCCGCCTTCGTCGCCCGCGTCCAGAGCGCGATCGTCTTCGTCGTGATCGGGATCCTCGGCCTGTTCGCGGTCGTCACGATCCTCAACGCGGACTGGACGCTGCTCGCGCCGTCGACCTATCCGAGCCTCCGCCAGATCATCTCGAGCGTCG
>DATBPR010000400.1:0-3801 GCA_036561285.1 Candidatus Limnocylindrales bacterium
AAGCCGTCGGCGCGGCCGGCCGGGCCGCGGTCGCGGCCGACGACGTCCTCGACGGGGTGCGCGAGCTCGTCGACGAGGTCCGGCTCGAGGTCCTGGTCGCCGACGGGACCAGGCTCGTCGTGCTGGCCGACCCGCTCGGCGCCGGCCGGCCGATCGCTCCGCGCGGGCCGGGGGCGGTGGTCCCGGGTCCGCCGGCCGCGGCCGCCGCGGACCATCGGGTGCGACGATCGTTGGTCGTTCGCAACACGTCCCGGCGGGTCGTCCGGGTCTCGTCCCACATGCCGTTCGATCGGGTGAATGCCCGCCTGGAGCTCGACCGGCCGAGCGCCGCCGGCTTCCGCCTCGACCTGCCGGCGGGCGCATCGGAGCGCTGGGCGCCGGGCGAGGAGCGCACGGTCGAGCTCGTCCGCCTCGGCGGGTCGGCCTCCGGGGGCGCGAAGGGCCGCGGGAACCGATGACGCGGGCGCTGTCCCCGGACGAGCGTCTCGCCCGGTTCGGCCCGACGACCGGCGACCGGATCCGGCTCGGCGACACCGACCTCTGGGTGACCGTGGCCGAGGATCGCCAGGCGCCCGGCGACGAGCCGATCTGGGGCTATGGCAAGACGATCAGGCCCGGGATGGCGCAGGCCGGCCGGGCGACCCCGTCGGAGCTCGACGCGGTCGTGGCCGGCGTGGTGGTCATCGACCCGACGATCGGCGTGGTCAAGGCCGACATCGGGATCAAGGACGGGCGAGTCGTCGGGGTCGGGCGGGCGGGCAACCCGGGGATCAGCGACGGGATCGAGCTCGAGATCGGCCCGCACACCGCGCCGATCATGGGCTACGGCCTGATCGCGACCCCGGGCGCGGTCGACAGCCACGTCCACCTGATCAGCCCGGAGCTGCTGCCGGCGGCCCTGAGCGGCGGCGTGACGACGCTGGTCACGGCCGGCTTCGAGGAGCCGGCGTGGGCGATGGAGCGGACGCTGGCGGCCCTGTCCGGTTGGCCGCTGAACGTCGGGCTCCAGGCGTGTGCCCGCTCGACGGCCGCGGCGGACCTGGCGACGCTCGTCGACGCCGGCGCGATCGGGTTCAAGATCCACGAGGACTTCGGGGCCACGCCGGAGCTGATCGACACGACGCTCGCGTTCGCGGAGTCGGCCGGCGTCGCCGTGGCGCTCCACACGGACGGCCTCCACGAGTCCGCCGAGCTCGAGGACACGATCGCGGCGATCGCCGGGCGGACCGTCCACGCCTACCACGTCGAGGGCACCGGCGGCGGTCACGTGCCGGACCTGCTGGGCCTGGTGCGGGAGGCGAACATCATCTGCTCCTCGACGACGCCGACGCTTCCCTTCGGCCGGCACACCGCCGCCGAGCACGTGCCGATGATCGTCCTGAACCACGGCGGTTCGCTGGCCGTCGCCGGCGACGTCGAGCTCGCGGCGGAGCGGATCCACCCGGCGACGATGGCCGCCGAGGGTCCGCTCCACGACCTCGGCGCGATCCAGATCGTCAACTCCGATTCGCAGGGGATGGGCCGGATCATGGAGACGGTCCGGCGAACGCTGCAGCTCGGGAGCGTGATGACACGCTGGCATGGCAGCACGCTGAAGCGACCGATGGCCGAGGACGGCATCCCCGACGACACGGAGCGAGTCCTCCGCTACCTCGCGAAGGTCACCATCGAGCCGGCGATCACGCACGGCCTCGCCGAGCATGTCGGGTCGCTCCGGCCGGGCCGGCTCGCCGACATCGTGCTCTGGAAGCCCGCCTGGTTCGGAGCCAAGCCGGAGCTCGTCCTCAAATCCGGCTTCCCGGCGTGGGCGCCGCTCGGCGAGGGCAACGCGACGGTCGAACGGGCCGAGCCGACGCGCTACCGGCCGGACTGGGGCGGCACGCCGGCGGCCGCGCGTAGGCTCGGCGTCACGTTCATCGCCGGGAGCGCCATGCCGTCGGTCGGGCGCCGGTCGATCGTGGGTCGTGAGCTCGTCGCGATCGGTCGGACCCGCGGCCTGACCCGGACCGATCTCTGGCTGAACCGGGCGACCCCGGCGATCGACATCGATCCGGTCGACGGCGCGGTGACGCTCGACGATCGCCAGCTCGCGATCGACCCCGTCGACGAGGTGCCGCTCAGCCGGCTCTACTTCCTCCGTTGAGGCGGGCGGGACTCCGCCTCAGGCCCAGATGTCGCCGATCGTGAAGCCGTCGGGGAACGGATCGGTCGGGTCGACCACGTAGTCCGCGATGCCCGTGATCCACGCCTGACCGGTGATCTCCGGGACCACGCCGACACGCCCGCCGATCGTCGTCTCCTCGACCAGCCGGCCGGTGAACACCGTGCCGAGGATCCCCTCGTGGCGGAAGTCCGCGCCGATCGCGAGCCGGCCGCGGGCGTGCAGTGTCGCCATCCGGGCGGAGGTGCCCGTCCCGCATGGCGAGCGGTCGATCGCTCCCGTCCACGTTCCGGGCCGCTCCCAGTCGAACGCCCCGGTCGAGACGGTGACCACGTTCCGCATCGAGTTCGCCGTGTCGTGGGCCGGTCCCGACAGCTGGCCGATCGTGATCCCGGCGAAGCCGGGCTGCTCGGGATGGACGACCGGCAGCTGGTCCGCTGCGGCGGCCTTGATCATCTCGGTGATCCGGACGATGTCGGCGCCCTCGTCGGGCGTGAGCCCAAGCCCGAACCGTTCGGCCGAGGCGATGACGTAGAACATCCCGCCGTACGCGACGTCGACGGTGACGGTGCCCAGGTGGGGGACCTCGACGACCGCGTCGAGATGCGTCGCGAACGCCGCCACGTTCCGGAACGTCACGCCCGTGACCTTCCCCTCGCGGCAGGTCGCCCGGACCCGGATCAGCCCCACGGGCGCCTCGAGCGTGAGCTCCGTCACGGGCTCGACCATCGGGAGGAGGCCGGTCTCGAGGAGCGCCGTCACGACGCACATCGTGTTCGTGCCGCTCATCCCGGGATACTCGACGTGCTCCATGATCACGTAGCCGGCCGCGGCCTCCCGGTTCGACGACGGCAGGACCAGGTTGCAGTTCGCCGCCGGGAAGCCGCGCGGCTCCCGGAGCATCCGCTTGCGCAGGTCGTCCCGGTTCGCGGCCAGCCAGGTCATCTTGTCGAACATCGTGGCGCCGGGCACGTCCTCGACCCCGCCGACGATCACGCGCCCGGGCTCCCCGCCGGCATGGAGGTCGACCGCCCGGATCGTCGGCCCGAGCCGCAGCGGCGGCATCACTGGGTCGACCGACGGCGCGGTCACGAGCGCACGCCCTCAGCGACCGCGCTGGGCGTCGGCGAGCTCGCGGGCGATGTCGCGCCGGGCGTCGCGATCGGCGATGTCGCGGCGGCGGTCGTGGAGCTGCTTGCCGCGGGCGAGCGCGAGCTCGACCTTCGCCCGGCCGCGTGGGTTGAGGTACAGCCGGAGCGGGACGATCGTCTGGCCCTTCGCCTTGGTCCGGCCGAGAAGCTCGTCGATCTCGGAGCGGTGGAGGAGGAGCTTCCGCTCGCGCTTGGGCTCGTGGTTGTAGCGGTTGGCCTGCTCGAACGGCGCGATATGGGCGCCGATCAGCCACGCCTCGCCGCGCTCGATCCGGGCATAGGCGTCGGCGAGGTTGACCTTGCCGGCGCGGATCGACTTGATCTCGGTCCCGGTCAGGGCGATGCCGGCCTCGAAGGTCTCGTCGATCGAGAACTCGTGGCGGGCGCGGCGGTTGACGGCGATCGTCTGCTCAGGCACCGCCGAATCCTGCCGTATCGGGCCCGGAACGGAAAGCCCGCCGGCACGGCGCCGGCGCTTGCACCGTGCGC
>DATBPR010000401.1:0-1868 GCA_036561285.1 Candidatus Limnocylindrales bacterium
GCGTGCCGGCGACGGGCGGCCGGATCCTCCTGACCACCGACGGCTCGGCGATCGACACCCGCCACCTCGGCTTTCCCGTCAGCCCGCACGAGGAGTGCGCGGTCGAGGAGGCGGTCCGGATCGTCGAGGGCCAGGGCGGGAGCACCGCTGTCCTGACCCTCGGGCCCGTCGAGGCGGAGGAGCAGCTGCGCGACGCGATGGCGATCGGGATCGAGCGGGCGGTGCTGCTCGAGACCGACGGCACCGACTGGGATCCGGTCGCGACCGCCGGCGCGATCGTCGACGCGACCCGCGCCCAGGAGGCGGCCAGCGGTCCGTTCGACCTGATCCTGTTCGGCAACGAGTCGGCGGACAGCGGCGGGTTCCAGGTGGGAATCCGGGTCGCCCGGGCGCTCGGCCGGCCGATCGTCACCGGGGCGAAGGGGCTCTCCGTCGGCGACGGCAAGGCGACGGTTCGGCGCGAGGCCGCCGGCGGCGGCTGGGAGTCGTTCGAGCTTCCGCTGCCGGCGATCGTCTCCGTCAAGGAGGGGATCAACCTCCCGCGCTATCCGTCCGTGCCCGGCCGGCTCCGGGCTCGGAAGAAGGAGATCGAGCGGTCGACGCCGGAGCGCCGCGCCGGCGGGCTCGAGAAGATCGTCCTCCGCCTCCCCCAGGAGGAGGTGACGAGCGCGACCATCCTCGGCCAGGGCGCCGACGCGGCTCCGGCGGTCGTGGACCTGCTCGCGAAGATCGGGGTCCTCGACCGGTGAGCGGTCCCGTCCTGGCCCTCGTCGCACTCGCCGGTGACGTGCCCGACCGCGGCTCGCTGGAGGTCCTTCGCCTCGCCCGCAAGGTGGCCGGCGCGATCGGCGCCCCGCTCGAGGCGCTCGTCGTGGCGGATGCGGCGGCCGGCCGGGCGGCGTCCGGATCCCTCGCGGGGTCGGGCGTCACGACGGCCCTCGTCGTCGACCATCCCGGCCTGACGCCGGACCACCCCGACGGCTGGGCCGCGTCGGTCGCCCAGGTCGTCGAGACGCGGCGTCCGGAGGCCGTCGTCGGGATCGGCACGGAGCGCGGCAACGACCTGCTCGCCCGTGTCGCCGCGCGCCTCGACCTGCCGTTGGCGGCGAACTGCCTCTCGGTCGAGCCGGGCGAGCGGTACCGCCTCACCCGCCAGCGCTGGGCGGGCAGCCTGCTCGAGGACTGCTGGCTGGACGCCCCCGTCCGGCTCCTGACCGTCGCGCCGAACACGGTCCCGGTCGAGGCGGCCGACGCCTCGCCGACGCCGTCCGTCGAGGCGGTCCCGGTGACGCTGACCGACGCGGATCTCGCGGTCCACGTCACGGGTCGCGAGGCGCCGGACCGGGGCCGGATCTCCCTGATCGACGCCCGGGTCGTGATCGGCGGCGGACGGGGCGTCGGGAGCAGCGAGGGCTTCGCCGATCTCGAGGAGCTCGCGGGCCTGCTCGGCGGCGCGGTCGGCGGGTCGCGCGTCGTGACGAGCGCCGGCTGGCGGCCGCATTCGGACCAGATCGGCCAGACCGGGCTGCGGATCGCGCCGGACCTCTACATCGCCTGCGGGATCAGCGGGGCGATCCAGCACATCGTCGGCTGCAAGGCGGCCAAGCACATCCTCGCGATCAACATGGACGCCGAGTCGCCGATCATGAACGTCGCGGAGTACGCGGTGATCGGCGACCTGCATACGGTCGTGCCGGCGATCTCGGCGGAGATCCGGCGGCGGAGGGCCGTCGAGGCCTGATCGTCGCAGCGGCACACGACAACAGCGGGCCCGAAGGCCCGCTGTCGGAGGTGCTGGTCGGGCAGGTCAGGGAAGACCCGCCCGACTTCGTGTCACCCGAGCACGTACCGGAGCTGGGGTGCCTGGC
>DATBPR010000402.1:0-2732 GCA_036561285.1 Candidatus Limnocylindrales bacterium
TCGCCGGGTTGGGCCTCCTGGCGGTCGTCGCGCTCGTCGCGATCGCCTGGGCGGAGGTCGTCTTCCCCCGGCGCGACCTCGCGGCCCCGAGCTGACCGTCACCGTCCGGCAGTGGTCCACAAGGTGGACCGTGCGACAGCCGGAGCGTCGACGATCGGTTGCCCGCGGACCCTCAGCCCCTCCTGCCTGGTCCGAGCGCCGGACCGGGCGACCACCGAACGCGCGTCGAACATCTCGATCGGGCCATCCGGCCGATGCTTGGTCCGGTCGATGGACCACGAACCGTCACCAGGGCCGATCAGGCTCGGCTAGAGCCGCCGCCCGGCGGCCTCGACCGCCCGATCGCACCACCACGCGAGGTCATCCGCGGCGCCGACCCCCGAGGCGAGGGTGATCCCGGCGTCGGCGTCGTCGCCCTTCCGCCAGCCCCGCAGCAGCAGCCCGACGAGGACCGCGAGGTCGGCGCCGGCATCGTCGAGGAGGCCACCGGCGCCGCGGTAGCGCTCGAGCACCGCGTCGGCCGGCAGTGGCAGGGCGTTGACGTTCGAGACCAGGAACCAGCCGAGCTCGACCGCGACGGGGGCGACCATCACCATCTGCCAGTCGACGACCTCGACCGATCCGTCGGCGGCGATCCCGACGTTCGCGAGCTTCAGGTCGCCGTGGATCAGCGTCGCGGGCTGTGCCTCGAGCGCGCGGACGAGCGGCTCCGGGTTCGCGGACAGGGCCGCGACCACGTCGCGCGCTGCCGGGGTCGCGAGCCGGTCGAACCGGTCCCAGCCTGGCAGGAGCCGCTCGGCGACGGCGTCCCGGGCCGGGCCGGGCCGCTCCAGCGAGGAGCGGCAGATCAACGCGATCCGCTCGCGGAGCGGGCACCACGGCGCGCCCGCGGGGAGGAGCGCGCCCGGTACGGTCCAGGGCGCCGCATGGAGCCGCGCCAGGGCCGCCAGGACGGCATCCAGCTGCTCCACGGCGAGGGTCGCGTTCCAGTCGAACAGGACGCCGGTCAGGTCCGGCATCAGGACGGCGGATTCCCCGGTCCGGTCGTCGAAGGCCCCGCCGAGGGCGGGATTCCGGATCGGCGGCGGCAGGGCCGGGCCGGCCTCGGCGAACCACGCCTCGCGGAGGACCGGACCGTCGGCGGTCGCCCGCGCGATCCAGTCGACGGCGAGCGAGTCGCGCTTGAGGACGAACCGGTCGTCGCCGCGCCGGAGAAGCCGCATCTCGGCGCCCGACCATCCGTCGTTCGGGAACGGCTCTTCCCGGACGCCCGACAGCCCGTGCCGGCGAAGGAGCTCGGCTGTCGATGGGAGCCCCGTCACCCCGATCGCGATCTCAGCACGGGGCAGGCACGTCGTCCGCGCCGTCCGGGCCCTCGTCCAGGTAGTGCACGACCGAGCCCGGGCAGTTCCGCGTCAGGACGACGACCAGCGGCTCCGTCCGGGACGCGTTCTCCTCGACGTGGATCTCGCCTGCCGGGATGTAGATGAAGTCTCCGGCGCCCGCGTCCATCGACTCCTCGAGTCCCGTCGGCCCCCACGTATAGCTGGCAACGCCCGACACGATGTAGATCGACGTCTCGCAGCCGCCGTGGTGGTGGATCCGGGTCCTGCCGCCCGGCGCCGTCGTGACGACCGACGAATACAGCCCGACCGAGCCGGTCACGTCGGAGGACACGGCGATCGACCGCTCCATGTCGGCGTTCTGGCCCGTCGAGGTCGATCGATCGGCGGGCGTGACGCGGACGGCCATCGATCAGCCGGCGCTCGTCGCGGGCTCGACCGGGATCACGGAGCCGATCTCCGGATCGATGCGGGCAACGATCCGGAACCGCTGGCACATGACCATCGTGTCGTCGGTCAGCGCGAACGAAGGATCCCCGAGCCGCTGCCGCAGGACGTCGATGTAGCCGTTCCAGAATCGCTCGTGGTCGAGCCGGAACTCGGTCGCGTTCGACCAGCCCTCGCCCTCGTCGATTGCGTGCTGGTCGTCGACGTCGGCGAGCCGCTTCACCGGGCAGGCCACGGTCTCGACGACTGCCACGGGCCGATCCGACGAGTCGAGCATGATCTCGAGCGCGCCGGACTCCGGGACCACCTCCCCATCGAGCTCGATCTCGACCAGCAGAGCGGCGGTGGTCGTCTTCGTCCCGGCGATAGCGAGCGCCGTCAGCTTGTCGCGGAGCGGACCGGGATCCGCGAAGCCCCAGCGGGGGAGGCCGGCGAGGTCGAACGGGGGCTCGGCGGGCATGGGTGGATCCTAGGCCGGACCGTCGGTCAGCCGGACCAGGCGACGCGCCACACGCGCCACAGGGACGACGGATCGGACAGGGGGTCGCCGTGGACCAGCAGGAAGTCGGCCGGTCCGCCTTCCCGGATGACGCCGGCCTCCGCTTCGCGGAGGAGCTCGCCGCCACGCCAGGTGGCCGCCCCGAGCGCCTGCCACGGCTCGAGCCCGGCAGCCACGAGCGACTCGACCTCCCACGCGAGCTGGTTCGCCCGGAGCGACCCGCCGCCGAAGTCCGTGCCGGTCGCGATCCGGACGCCGGCCCGGTGGGCCATCAGAACGGACGCCTCGGCCTTCTCGCGCCGCGCCGCCATCGCCGCCCGGCCGTCCTCGCCGGTGAACCGCTCGATCGTCGTCGTCGATCCGAACGACTCCCACGACCGGAAGACCGCGAGGGTCGAGACGAGGAACGTCCCGCGACGGGCCATCTCCGCGGCGAGCTCGTC
>DATBPR010000403.1:0-4726 GCA_036561285.1 Candidatus Limnocylindrales bacterium
CCTGCACGGCCCGACGGAGGTCGAATCCCCGACCGCGACGGCATCGCGTCCGGGCGCGCCGGTCACCTGATCGCGAGCGTCGCGACGATCGCCACGAGCGGTGGCAGGGCCTGCACGAGCGATGCCTGGAAGAACCGGCGGCTCGTCGCGAGCAGGATCACCCCGGCCCCGACCATGCACGCGCAGCTGAACAGCACGACCGCGCGCCCCGCTTCGTCCGAGCCGGCCGCGAGGAGCGCGATCCCAGCCGCGATCCCGATCGCGAGGAACAGGTTGTAGAAGCCCTGGTTGAAGGCCATCGGCCGGACCGCGGCGATCTGCTCCTCGGTCCGGAGCCCGAACCGGGCGGCGACACCGGGACGTCCGAACAGGACGCTCTCGAGGACGAAGAACCAGACGTGGATCGCGGCGGCGAGCAGCGCGGCCAGCTGGGCGATGAGCGGCATCAGGGGATCCTCGGCCGGTGCATGATGTCCCGCGAGCGTAGCAGCGAGGGACACGTGGCAGACCGGCGAATCGGCTTCCTGGGGCTCGGGACGATGGGCGCGGCCATGGCCGCGAATCTGGCCCGGGCAGGCTTCGAGGTCACGGCGTGGAACCGGTCGCCCGGTCGCGCCCCGGAGCTCGACGACCTCGGCGTCAGGCGTTCGGCCACCCCCGCGGACGTCGCTCGCGACGTCGACGCCCTCGTGATCTGCGTCTCCGACACGCCGGACGTCCAGGCGGTCCTCTTCGGCCAGGACGGCGTTGCCGATGGCGCCCGCCAGGGCTTCCTCGTGGTCGACTGCTCGACGATCTCGCCCTCGGACACGCGCGACTTCGCCGCGCGCCTCCGGGAGCGGGGCGTGGCCCTCGTCGACGCCCCGGTGTCGGGCGGCAGCGAGGGTGCCCAGAAGGCGACCCTCACGATCTTCTGCGGCGGCGAGGCCGCCGACGTCGAACGCGCCCGGCCGATCCTCGAGGCGATGGGGAAGACGATCACCCACGTCGGGCCGAGCGGCGCTGGTCAGGCCGTGAAGGCGGTGAACCAGGTGATCCTCGCGGGGACGTATCTCGGCGTCGCGGAGGGCATCGTCCTGGCGAGCAAGGCCGGCCTCGACGTCAGCCAGGTCGTCGAGGCGCTCGGCGGTGGCGCGGCCCAGAGCTGGGTGCTGGCGAACCGGAGCGAGCGGATGCGGGTCAACGACTACCCGCTCGGGTTCAAGGTCGCCCTCCATCGGAAGGACCTCGGAATCGCTCTCGGCCTCGCCCACGAGATGGGCGCGGAGCTTCCGGTCGCCGCGCTCGCGGCGGAGTTCGAGACCGAGCTGATCGGCCGCGGCCACGCCGACGACGACATGTCGGCGCTCGCGCGGGTCATCCGGGAGCGATCGGGGATGCCGGGCTAGGGCTCGCGCGCAGGATCCCGCAGAGAGGGCGGCCGTCGGTCAGCCGACGCGAACGCCTGCGCCGATCCTGCCCCCGACCCCGACGAGCAGCATCGGATCGCCGAGCTTGCCCTCGTAGCGCGGCCGGAAGCGCTCCTCGTTGTACATGTCCGCGACGTCGACGCGTCGAGCGGGCGTGCCCGGATGGGGCAGCTCCGTGTGGGAGTACTTGCCATCCTGGATCGCGACCATCCGGCCCGTCACCCCGTCCCGGAGCAGGTCCATCGCGACGTTCGCGAACGTCGTCGCGACCATCGCGTCGAGGGCATCCGGCTCACCGGACCGCAGGTCGTACGTCAGCTCCGAGGCGACGGCCTCGATCCCCGTCCGGCCCTTCAGCTCGATCGCCAGGGCCTCCCCGACGTTCGCCTTGTGGCGGTGACCGAACGAGTCCGCCTCGCCAACGTCACTGATCCGGGCGCCCTGCCAGATCGCGCCCTCGGCCGTGACCACGACGGCGTATCGCGACGGGTTGGCCTCCCGGTCGGCGACGAGGATCTCGCACAGCCGGTCGAGGTCGTACGGGGCCTCCGGGATCAGGCAGCGCGCGCTCGTCACGTACGCCGTGTAGAGCGCGCTGAAGCCGGCGTCGCGTCCGAAGATCCGGAACACCCCGATGCGCTCGTGGCTGCCGAGCGTCGTCCGCTGCCGGTTGATCAGCTCCTTCGCCCGCGTGATCGCGGTCGAGAAGCCGATGCAGTACTCGGTCCCGGCGACGTCGTTGTCCATCGTCTTCGGGATGGCGACGAGCGGGACGCCCTCGTCGAACAGGACCCGCGAGAAGCTCAGCGTGTCGTCCCCGCCGATCGTCACGAGGACGTCGAGCCCGAGGCGCCCGATGTTGTCGAGGACCACCGGGGTCAGGTCCACGACGCCGTCGGATCCGGTCATGGCCGTGACCCGCGCCGGATCGAGCCAGTCGGGGACGTTGCTCCGGGCCATCTTCTTCGGGTTCGTCCGGGACGTGTGGAGCATCGTGCCGCCGGTCCGGTCGATCGTCCGCGTGTTCGTCCGATCGAGCCCGATGATGTAGTGCGGGTCGGGCTGCGGGTCGAAGCGGAGGTGAGTCAGGCCCTCCCAGCCGCGCCGGATCCCGACGACCTCGTCGCCGATCTCCGTCGCCCGGTAGACGACCGACTTGATGACCGAGTTGAGACCGGGCACGTCGCCGCCGCCGGTCAGGATTCCGATTCGTCGCGTTGCGCTCATGGCGCCCGGCATCGTACGCCTCGATCCGGCGGACGGTCGGTTGCGGGACGGTGACGAGGGGCGACGGGACGCCGCAACCCGGCCTGTATAGTCCGGCTCATGAACTACGAGCTGTTCATGGGCGAGGCCCTGGCCGAGGCGCGCAATGCGATCGCCGCGGGCGAACGCCCGAACGCCGCGGTTGCCGTCGTCGACGAGGCCATGGTCGCGCGGGCCCATGACCGGGTCGTCGAATCGAACGACCCGACCGCCCACGCCGTCATCGTCGCCCTCCGCGAGGCCGCCCGGAAGCTCGGCCTCGAGCGTCTCGCGGACGCGACGATCTTCACGACCATCGAGCCGTGCGTGATGTGCGTCGGGGCCCTGCTGGAGAGCGACGTCGCGGCCCTCGTCTACGCCCTCCCGCATCCGACCGAGGGAGCCGCGGGGACCGTGATCCAGCTCGGCCAGCATCCCGACCTCCAACGGCGGATCCAGATCGTCAGCGGCATCCGTCGCGACGAGGCGATGGAGCTCCTCGCGGGCACGACCGCCATCGCCTGACGACGGGCGCCGTCGTTCGCGACCCCGGCGCCACGCCGCGCCCGGGGACCTTCGTCGGGTCGGCCACCCGAACGCCCTTTGCTATCCTCTGTCGCGGAGAGGTGTCCGAGTGGTTGATGGTGCCGCTCTCGAAAAGCGGTGTGCGAAAGCACCGCGGGTTCGAATCCCGCCCTCTCCGCCAGGACTCATCGGAACAGCCGGCCGGCGTCGCGCCGGTCGGCTGTTGTTCCGACGGGGCCCGGCCACGGGGAGAGGTCGCCTAGTGGACTATGGCGCCGCACTGGAAATGCGGTTCGGGGCAACCCGTCGCGGGTTCGAATCCCGCCCTCTCCGCCACTCCTCGTCGAGCTGAGGCCGAACCGGCCATGGCCCGTGCGTTCCCGGAGATCGTGCCCCTCGACGTCGGCACGTTCACGTTCGCCGATGACGAGCCCTACGCCGGCCAGCAGGGCCTCGTCGTCGCCTATGCCGTCCGGCGCCGCGAGGGCGTCCTCCTGTTCGACACCGGGTTCGGGTTCGGCGACCCCGAGCTCGACGAGCTGTACCACCCGGTCGCCCGTCCGATGGCCGACGTCCTCGGCGAGGCCGGCATCCGGCCGGCGGCGATCGACCTGCTCGCGAACTGCCATCTCCACCCGGACCATGCCGGCCAGAACGCCCGGTTCGCGGGGATTCCGATCCACGTCCAGGCAGCCGAGCTCGCCCATGCCCGGAAGGGCGGCTACACGATCCTCGACTGGATCGACGGACCGGGTGTCGAGTACCTGGAGGCGAGCGGCGACCACGAGCTGGTTCCCGGCATCCGGATCCTCTCCACGCCCGGCCACTCGCCGGGCCACCAGTCGATCGTGGTCGACCAGGCGGGCGGGCCGGTCGTCCTGACCGGGCAGGCGATCTACGGCCTCGACGAGTGGACCGGCTCGGTCGGCCGCGAAGGCCGGACGACCGCCCGCGACCAGTCGTCCTACGACGCCTCGGTCGCCCGGATCCGCGCACTCGAGCCATCGCGCGTCCTGTTCGCCCACGACCGCCGGCCCTGGACCCGTGACCGGCAGGGAAGCGGCGCCTGCTAGACTCGGTCCGCCGTGCTAGGCGGGGAACTAGCGGTGCCCTGTACCTGCAATCCGCTCCAGCAGGGCTGAATTCCCACCCGAGGATTGCGTCCTCGAACTGCCGCCGCCTCGAGCGACGTTGAGGATCGGGTCCCGCGCAGCGACGAACCGCGAACCGTGTCAGGTCCGGAAGGAAGCAGCACTAAGCGATCATCGTCGGGTGCCGCGGAACGGCCTGGTCCGAGCCGCTCGTTGCGACGGGCGCGAGGCACCACAAGACGACGGTGGGTGCACGGCAACTGATCCTTCCGCCGGCCGCGGGCCGGCGGAGTCCCGCGTGACAGGAGCGCCGTGAGCCCGAGAGCTCCAGAGCCCACGACCGAACCCGCGCCCGCCTCGCCCGCGGATGCCGTCCTCACGGCCGCACCGGTCGCATCGGCCGCGCCGTCGGCGTCCCACCAGGCGCTCTACCGCCGCTGGCGGGCGCAGACCTTC
>DATBPR010000404.1:0-8648 GCA_036561285.1 Candidatus Limnocylindrales bacterium
CCGGGCACGTTCAAGGACCGCGTGCTGATGGAGGGCGACCCGTTCGCCGTCGTCGAGTCGATCGCCGTCGCGGCTTACGCGGTCGGCGCCACGAAGGCATACGTCTACATCCGCGGCGAGTACCCGCTGGCGGAGTCGCGCCTGCTGGGCGCGATCGCCGCAACCCGCGACGCCGGCCTGCTCGACGCCGTCGACCTCGAGCTCCGGCGCGGCGCCGGGGCGTACATCTGCGGAGAGGAGACGGCGCTCTTCGAATCGATCGAGGGCAAGCGGGGCGAGCCCCGCAACAAGCCACCGTTCCCGGTCGAGGTCGGGCTGTTCGGCAAGCCGACCGCGATCAACAACGTCGAGACGCTCGTCAACGTCCTCGACATCGTCGGCGAGGAACGTGGCGCGGCCGCGTTCAAGGCGATCGGAACTGAGGGCTCGGCGGGCCCGAAACTGTTCTGCGTCTCCGGCAACGTCGCCCGGCCCGGCGTCTACGAGGTTCCGTTCGGCGTGACGCTGCGCGGGCTGATCGATCTCGCCGGTGGCGTTCCCGGCGGTCGCGGGATCCGGGCCGTGCTCCTCGGCGGGGCGGCCGGCGTCTTCGTCGGCGCGGACGCGCTGGACGTGCCGCTCACCTTCGAGGGCACGCGGGCGATCGGCGCAACTCTCGGCTCGGGGGTGGTGATGGTGTACGACGAGACGGCGGATCTCGTCGGCGCGCTGAGGCGGATCGCCCGGTTCTTCCGCGACGAGTCGTGCGGCCAGTGCGTCCCGTGCCGGGTGGGGACGGTCCGCCAGGAGGAGCTGCTGGCGCGGCTCGCGGCGGGCCGGGCGAACGGCTCGCGCGACGACGAGCTGACACTCCTGCGGGACATCGGCCAGGCCATGCGGGACGCGTCGATCTGCGGCCTCGGCCAGACGGCGAGCAGCGCGATCGAGAGCGCGATCCGGCAGCCGGACCTGGTGGCGCTGTGAGGACCTGGCGATGACCGAACGTGACGGGCTGTCCCGGGATCGCGACCCCGCGCCGCACCGGGACACGCCGCACCTGGGCGAGCCGCCGGGTGCCCAGCCGCTGACCGACATCCTCCTCACCCCGCCCGAGCGATGCAGCGTGCCGCCGACGCCGCCGCCGGTGCGGGAGCGGGCCCCGGTCGAGCTGACGATCGACGGGGTTGCCGTCACGGTCCCGGCCGGCTCGACGATCCTCGAGGCCTGCCGGGCCGAGGGCATCGACACGCCGACCCTCTGCTATCTCGAGAACCTGACGCCGGTCAACGTCTGTCGCGTCTGCGTCGTCGAGGTCACGGGCTCGCGCGTCCTGGTGCCGGCCTGCTCGCGCCCGGTCGAGCCCGGGATGGACGTCCGGACCGACAGCGAGCGGGTCCGCCACAGCCGTCGGATGGTCCTCGAGTTCCTCGGCTCGTCGGTCGACCTGTCGACGGCGCCATCGACCGCCGCGTACATCGAGCGCTACGGCGCCAATCCGGATCGCTATGGCGTGGCCGCCGCGCCGGCTGCCCCGGGCGAGCGCGACGACCACGAGGCGGGCCACCACCACGCGTCGTCCGGCGCCGAGGCACAGACGGTCCGGCAGCCGGTGAAGGTCGACAACGACTTGTACGTCCGGGACTACTCGAAGTGCATCCTCTGCTACAAGTGCGTCGAGGCCTGCGGCGAGGACGCCCAGAACACGTTCGCGATCGCGGTCGCCGGACGCGGCTTCGACGCCCGGATCTCCACCGAGAGCGCTGTCCCCCTGCCCGACAGCGCCTGCGTCTACTGCGGCAACTGCATCGGCGTCTGCCCGACGGGCGCCCTGATGTTCAAGTCCGAACACGACATGCGGGCCGCCGGCACCTGGGACGAGAGCGCCCAGACGACGACCGAGACGATCTGCCCGTACTGCGGCGTCGGCTGCGCACTCGAGCTCCACGTCCAGGACAACGAGATCGTCACGGTGACCTCGCCGATGGACTCGTCGGTGACCGACGGCCACCTCTGCATCAAGGGCCGATTCGGCTTCCAGTTCGTCCAGAATCGCGGCTCGTAGCCAGGGTCAGTCGAAGCCCATCAGGTCGCGCAGGTCGATCCGCTCGTCGTGGGCGTAGACGTTGAAGCCGTCGCCGCGGAGGAAGCCGACGAGGGTCACGCCGAGCCGGTCCGCGGCCTGGACCGCCAGGTCCGAGGGCGCCGAAACCGCACAGAGGATCGGGACGCCGGCGACCGCGGCCTTCTGGACGATCTCGAAGCTCACCCGGCCGCTCACCATCACGATCCGGCCGTGGAGCGGCATCGCCTTCGCCAGGACCTGCGAGCCGACCAGCTTGTCGAGCGCGTTGTGACGCCCGACGTCCTCGCGCAGGGCGAGCAGCTCGCCGTCGGGGGTGAACAGGCCCGCGGCGTGGAGACCGCCGGTCTCGTCGAACGCCCGCTGTGCCGCGCGGAGGAGGTCCGGGAGGGCGAGGATCACGTTGCGGGTCACGACCGGCCCATCGGGGATCGGCTCGGATCGGACGGCGATCTCGTCGAGCGAGGCCTTGCCGCAGATCCCGCACGACGCGGTCGCGACGAAGTGCCGCTCGGCGACGCGGGAGGCATCGAACGGCCGGGCGAGATGGACCGTCACCTGGTCGTCGGGCTGGTTCATCCCGGCCGGGTCGCCGAACGTCGTCCGGATCACCTCGGAGCCGGTGATCAAGCCCTCGGTCCGGAGGAAGCCGATCGCCAGCTCCGCCTCGAACCCGGGGGTCCGCATCGTCACCGCGACCGCGACCGGGTCCTGGCCGGGACCGGCGGCCCGGATCTCGAGGGGCTCCTCACCGACGACCCGGTCGCCGCGGAACTCGAGCGAGCCACCGCGGACGGCCACGATCCGGGTCGACGTGACGTGGCGGGTCGGGGGTGCCAGCGGATCCACGGCCGAAAGTGTAGGTCGCGCCGGCCTCGGGGCCGCGGCCTGCGAGCGGCGCCCGCGCCGCCCGGGCCCCTCAGGCGATCCCGGTCAGGCGAGCTTCCAGGCGATCGGGCCCGTGTAGCAGTGGTCGAGCGCCCGGCAGAGCCCGCCGGTGAGGTCCCAGATCCGGCCCGACACGTAGGGCCCACGGTCCACGACCGCGACGGTGATGGTCCGGCCATTGGCGGGGTTCCGGAACGTCACCTTCGTTCCGCACGGCAGCGTCCGGTGGGCGACGCCGCGGAGCGACTCGGTCATCGCGATGCCGCAGGCCGTGCGCTTGCCGTAGAAGCCGGGCCCGTACCACGAGACCTCGCCGTCGCGGCGCCAGGGCGAGATCGCCACGACCCGGGCGCCGGCGGCCGGCTGGATCGCGTCGGCATCGGGCCGGCCCGCGGGCAAGGGCGCACGATCCGGCTCGAGCAGGATCGATCCGTCCGTGAGCGCACCTTCGGACCGGTGCGCAGGGTCGAGTGTCGGAGTCGCCGTCGTCGTCCCGTCGATCCACGACACGCCCACCGGGTGATAGGTGGTGGGGTCGATCGGTGCCACAGGGCTCCGACCCTGAGAACCGACGGATCCGGGGACGCCGACCGCGGCGAACGCGGCGATGAGCACCACGAACGCGACGACTCTGGGGCGTCGCACGTCCAGCGAACCGTACCGAGACGAGCGTGACCCGCGACCCAGTTGGGCACCCCAACCCGTTGCGGAGGCGTGTCATTCGGGTGCCCGGCCCAGCCGGCCGGCCCGTCGCGCGGGCCCGGGACCTGCCAGAATCGGGTCAATGGTGACTGCGGCGACGGCCTGATGCCGGCGCGAACGATCCGCCTCGACGGTCCGCTCGATCTCGGGCGGACGCTCGCGATCCACGGCCGCGGCCCGGGCGATCCCCTGCTGCGTCTCGCGGGCGCGGAAGTGGTCCGGGCGACCCGGACGCCGGACGGCCCGGCAACGATCCGTCTCGAGCTGTGCGGCGACCGAGTCGAAGTGGAGGCTTGGGGTCCGGGCGCGGACCGGGCGCTGGCCTCCGCACCACGGCTCGTCGGCGCGGAGGACGACCGGACCGGCTTCCGGGCGGACCTCCACCCGCTCGTGCGCGAGCTGGACCGGCGCCATCGCGGCGTCCGGATCGGCGCGTCCGGTGCGGTCCTGGAGGCGCTGATCCCGGCGATCCTCGAGCAGAAGGTGACGGGACGCGAGGCCTGGCGTGGCCTGCGCGGGATCGTCCGCCGCTGGGGCGAGCCGGCGCCGGGCCCGTTCGGGCTGCGCCTGCTGCCGGCCCCCGAGATCCTGGCCGCGGTGCCGTACCACCTCTTTCATCCCCTCGGCGTCGAGCGGCGCCGGGCAGACCTGATCCGACGGGTGGCATCGCACGCGGCGCGGTTCGAGGAGATCACGACCATGGCCCGCGAGGACGCCTACGCGCGGCTCACGGCGCTGCCCGGGATCGGCCCGTGGACGGCCGCCGAGGTCGCCCTCCGGGCGCTCGGAGACACCGACGCGGTGAGCGTCGGCGACTTCCACCTGCCGAACGTGGTCGGCCATGCGCTGGCCGGCGAGATCCGATCGGATGACAGCCGGATGCTCGAGCTGCTCGAGCCGTGGCGGGGCCAGCGGGCGCGCGTCGTCCGGCTGCTCGAGCTCAGCGGGGTCCGCCCGCCGGCGTTCGGACCGCGGATGGCGATCCGGTCGATCGCCGCGATCTGAGCCTGCGGACCGGGTCGCGAGGTGCGCCCCGCCGCGCGTTCCCCCCTCAGGCGGTCGCGCCGCCCGTCGAGCGGCGCCGGACCGGAGACCCGATCAGGTCGAGCACGGAGCGGCGCTCGCGAGGCGTCGGAGCGAACGGCTCGGCGGTCGCGACCGGCGCGGGCGGAGCGTCGTAGCAGAAGGCGACATAGCGGATCCCCGACCCGTCGCCGATCGTCGACAGACCCCCCACGCCGGAGCGGGCGGGGCCGACCTGGAACGAGACGTCCTCGCCGTCGACCCCGGACCGGGTGATCACGAGGGCGATCGGCCGATCGGCCTCCCAGCTGAACGTCTCGGGGACGGCCGACGCGGGCGACCCGAGATCGCGGATCTCGACCGTCAGAGTGCCGTCGGTGTGGGTCCCGTTCCGGAACGCCTCCCCGTCGATCCGCATCCGGCGCCGGGCGAGGCGGCCCACGCGGCGGAGGGAGGTGGCGGCGGGGTCGACCCGGATCAGGTTGGGGTTCATCTCGCGGTCCTCGATGGCCGCGGGCCGGATGACCCGCGGAACGGGCGCCTCGATGGAGCGCAGCATCGGGGCGACGTTTCAGGTGCGGTCAGGATCACCCGGACCGACCCGGCCCGACATGGACGAGCGACGATCCCACGCGACGACGTCCGTCGCGAGCCCCGACGTCCCTCCCCGCGCCTGGGATACGGTTGCCCGTGCACGCGAGGAGGAACCGACGATGGCCGAACGGGCGATGCCGAGCTTCAGCAAGTCCCCACCAGAGCTCGTCGAGCGCTTCGCGACCGTCCTCGACCGCTATCCGGACGCCCAGCGCAAGCAGATGTTCGGGTTCCCGGCCGCCTTCGTCGGCGGCAACCACGCGACGGGGCTGTTCGGCGACCGCTGGGTCATCCGGCTGTCGGAGGCCGAGGCGGCCGCGGCGCGGACGGCCGGGGCAGAGGCGTTCGAGCCGATGCCCGGCCGGTCGATGAAGGGCTATGTGCTGGTCCCGGCGGCGGACGTGGCCGACGACGCGAAGATCGCCGCCTGGGTCGAGCGCGGACTGGCCACCGCGGCGGCGATGCCGGCGAAGAAGTAGGTCGTCCGCGGGCTGACGAGGCGGAGAGATCCCCGGCTCGCGGCGCTACTTGATCTTGCTCGCGACCTCGGTGGCGATGGCCGGGTCGGACGTGTCGATCACGATCACGTAGTCGTCGCCCGTGTAGACGTATTCGACCGTGCCCTGATCGCCATAGTCGACCTTGGTGAGCTTCTTGCCGCCGAGCGTCACATCGGACTTCTTGACGCCGGCGACGTTCGCCGAGAGCCACGTGTCGACGATCGCCTCGGACAGCTTCGACCCGCTCTTGCCGGGCAGCCGGAACGCCACGATCGACAGGTCGACCTGGCTCGTGTCGTCATAGGCCTGGGCGACCTGGAGGTCGGTCAGCTGCGCGCCCATCGCGCGGATCCGGGCGGTGAGCGCCCGCGAGTTCGGGTCGGACCCGAAGATCTCGTCGGCGCCGGCACTCTGGATCGTGAGGGGCGTCCCGCCGACGTCGGTCGGCAGCTTCGCCTCGAGCTCCGGGAAGGACGCGGACGCCGACGGCTGGTCGGAGCCCGACGGCAGAGGCTGGTCGCTGCCGACCGCCGCGTCGCTGGCCCCGGCGCCGGGCGCGCCGGCGGCCCGGTCGTCGCCCATCGCCCCGGCCACGGCCTTGGTGATCGCCTCGAGGTCCGCCGGGCTCGCCGATCCGCCGTCCGCGACCTGGCCGATGAGCGGCCCGACCCGGAAGATCGTCGTCGTCGAGCTGGTCGACGGATTGTCCACGTCATAGGCTCCGCCGCCCGCCGACCGGTCCGTCACGTTCGCCCCGGCGGCCTCCGCGGCGGCCTTGTTCTCGCTCATGGCGGTCGCCGCGACGTCGCCGTAGCAGGTCACGCTCGCATAGACCGCTGGCTGGGGTGTCTGCGCGTCGGCGCTCGCGGGGCCGAGGATCGAGACCGTCATCCCGTTCGCGTTCATGTCGGTCGAGCCGAGCGTCCAGTTCGCCGGAAGGTCGCCCGGATCGGGCACGGCATGCCAGGCCGCGGAGCGGCAGGCCGTCTGGTCCGACGTGCGGTTCAGGAACGTGAAGCCGATCGCGAGGACCGCGACCGCAAGGGCGGCGAGAGCGATCCATGGGGTGGCGGAGAGGAGCCGAGAGTCGCTGCCCGGGTCGACGTCGCCCATGTCGTTCCCGACGACGGCGACGGTGGTGGGCCGCGTCAGGGCGCGTCGGGGGCTCGTGCGGCGAGTCGGCATGATCCTCAGGCTGAAGGCCGCGGCCACCGGCCGCCGACGCTGTTCGACCGCTCGCTGGCGGGTGGAATGGTCGGGGCGGCGGGATTTGAACCCACGACCTTATCGTCCCGAACGATACGCGCTACCAAGCTGCGCCACGCCCCGACCGAATGCCCGTTGTCCAGGGCGTGGGCATGATAGCAGAGGCATCCGGCACGGCCGCGCCGGCGGGTCAGGCGATCGGCAATTCGCTTGCAGCCTCGGTCGCCGCGTCCGTCGACCGATGAACGGAGCCCGGCCGGCGCGGCTCGCGGATCGGCACGACCGCCAGTGCCGCGAGGACGAACGAGACGGCCATCAGGAGGAACACGACCGGCAGGCCGGCGACGTTGCCCATCGCCTCCGTGATCCGGCCGTAGAGGTACGTCCAGAGCGATCCGACCCCGAACGCGAGCGTGAAGTACAGAGCGAACGAGGTGTCGCGGATCGTCGGGTCGGCGACGTCGGCGAGGAGCGCCTGGAGCTGAGGCGATTCGGCGAAGCTGAACAGGCCCATCAGGACGAGTCCGAGCCAGAGCGCCGCGGTGGACGAGCCGGCCAGGAGGAACACGACGAAGGCGATCGCCCCACCGACGTAGACCCCGATGATCACCGGCCGTCGCCCGATCCGGTCCGAGAGCCAGCCGGCGACGAGCGGCATCGGCACGGAGAGGACGATCAGGACGCCGTACATCAGGTTCGTCGTCCCCTCAGGCAGGCCGATGACGAGCGTCAGGTAGGCCAGGGCGAACAGGTTCACGACCCCGAGGCCACGACCGCCGCCGCCGAGGACGGAGGCGAGGTAGATCCAGCGATGGTCGTGGTCGGCGAGGACCGTGCGGAAGGCGTCCCCGACGCTGCCATGAGCGACGGCCGCCCGGCGGTCGACGCCGCTCTCGCGGACGAACACCAGGATCGCGATCGCGATGATCACGGCCGGGATCCCGAACAGAACGACGACCCAGCGCCAGCCGAACGCCGTGATCATCGCCGCGCCGACGACGGCCACGACGACGGTCCCGACGTTGCCGCCGCTGATGTGAGCGCTGATCGCGAACCCGCGCCGCTCCTCGGGGAACTGCTCGGCGAGGAGCCCGTTCCCGACGGGGTGCTGCGGCGCGCCGCCGATCCGCGACGCCACGTTGACCGCGGCGAAGGTCCCGAACGTCGGCGCGATCGCCTGAGCGGCGAACCCGCCGCCGAACAGGATCCCGCCGCTCGTCAGGAGCGACCGCCGGGACACGACACGGGTCAGCTTCGCGAAGCTCAGCTGCATCAGCCCGCTCGCGATCGAGCCGACGGCCACGAGGAGCGTGACGTCCGCGAGCGTGATGTCGAACTCGCCGAGGATCTGGAGGTAGACGAGCGGCAGGAGGACCGCCTGGGCGTGGTTGACCGCGTGCGCGATCGACAGCAGCCAGAGCGTGCGCTCGGGGTGGATCTCGACGGTGGGAGCGGGCGCGTTCGGGGCGGTGGGCGCGATGGCCATCGACGATCAATCCTGACGGATCGCGCCGGTCCTCATCGGCTGCCGTTGCAGGCGCGGGGTGGATCGGGCATCGTTCCCTCCCGACCCCAACCCGTCCCCGCGCGAGGTCCCGATGCCGACCGTCCTGATCGCCGACGACGAGCAGCACATCCGGCTCCTGATCGAGCAGACGCTCGAGGAGTTCGAGGAC
>DATBPR010000405.1:0-3914 GCA_036561285.1 Candidatus Limnocylindrales bacterium
AGGACACGTCGCGAAGGACGCGAGGGACGAACTCCACGCGCGTGAACGCGTTGCGGGCCCGCTGCAGGCTCGTCTCGGTCTCGGCCGCGCCGTCGGTGTAGTCGAACACGGCCCGAGGGACGTGCCTGCGGGCGATCGAGCGGAGATCCCAGACGGTCGCCGCCGCGGCCAGCCGTCGCTCGATCGGCCAGAGGCGGACGGGACCTGTCCGGAGGTACGGACGGAGCTCGGACGGGCGCGGCACTCGGCGACGGGGCATCTCGCTAGCCTATCTGCGCGTTCGGCCCAGCCGCGGCTCGTAGCGGCGGAGCGGCTGGGTCAAGCGGACCAGGGCCCGGAGCGACGACAGGTCGCCCTCGATCAGCCCGTGGGCGCGGGCCTGGACGAGGAGATTCCCGATCGAGGTCGCCTCGACCGGCCCGGCGACGACCGGGAGCCCGGACGCGTCGGCAGTCAGCTGGCACAACGGCTCGTTCCGGCTCCCACCGCCGACGATGTGGACGACGCGGACCTCCCGGCCCGAGAGCCGGGCTGCCTCCGCCACGCTGTCGGCGAACGCGGCGGCGAGGCTGTCAAGGATGCAGCGGACGAGGGCCGCCCGTCCAGCCGGCTCGCGACCGTCCAGCCGGTTGGCCGCGGCGGGTCTGTCCGAACGAGCGACGGCCGCCGCGATCCGGCCCGGCATGTCGCCCGGCGGGAAGAAGGCTGGCTCGTCGGGATCGATCCGCGGACCGCCGTCCGGGAGCGCCCCGGCGGCGCGCAGCAGCTCGTCCAGGTCGACGCGGATTCCGCCCAGCTCCCATGTCCGAATCGACTCCTGGAGCAGCCAGAGCCCGGTCACGTTGTGCAGGAAGCGGACCCGGCCGTCGACGCCGCCTTCGTTCGTGAAGTTCGCGAGCCGGCTCGCCTCCGTCCGGATCGGCGCGTCGACCTCGATCCCGACCAGGCCCCAGGTCCCGCACGAGATCCAGGCAGCGTCATCGTCCTCTGCCGGGACCGCGACGACCGCGGACGCGGTGTCGTGCGAGCCGACGAGCGTGACCTGGGCATCGACCGCGATCCCCGTGGCCGCGCGGACGTCGTCGAGGAGCGGCCCGAGCGGCTCGCCGGCGTGACGGATCGGCGGGAGGATCCGGGCCGGCAGGCCGAGCTCCTCCACGAGGTCGGTCATCCACGCGCCGCGGACCAGGTCGAAGAGACCGGTCGTCGAGGCGTTCGTCGCCTCCGCGACGCGGGCCCCGCACAGCCAGGAGCCGACGAGGTCGGGGATCAGCAGCATCGTCGCCGCTCGGTCCAGCACGGGCGTGCCGCGCGCGGCCGCCAGCTGGTAGATCGTGTTGGGTGGCATCACCTGCAGCCCGGTCCGGGCGTAGAGCGCTTCCCGGCCGATCGCGTCGTGCACGGCCGCCATGCCCCGCGCGTTCCGCTCGTCGCGGTAATGGACCGGATCGTCCACGAGCTCGCCGGCCGCGTCGACCAGGCCGTAGTCGACGCCCCACGTGTCGACCCCGATCGAGATGACGTCGTCCGCGGCGGCCGCGGCCTTCCTGAGGCCCTCGACCGTCTCGCGTCGGAGCGCGGCCGCGTCCCAGTGGAGCCCGTCAGGCCGGGCGACCGGCTCGTTCGGAAAGCGGTGGACCTCCGCGAGCTCCAGCGTTCGTTCGCCGACCCGGCCCGCCACGACCCGTCCGGAGGACGCCCCCAGGTCGACGGCAACGACGGTGCCGCTCGACCGACGGCCCGCGCTCACCGCAGGAACGCCGCAGCGACTCCCGCGTCGACCGGCACGTGGAGGCCCGTCGTCTGGCTCAGGTCGCCGCCGACGAGGGCGAAGACGGCCGCGGCGACGTGCTCCGGCAGGACCTCCCGCTTGAGGAGCGTCCGCTGCGCGTAGAACTCGCCGAGCTTGTCCTCCGCGATGCCGTACGTCCGGGCCCGATCGGCGCCCCAGCCCTTGGCGAAGATCCCTGAGCCGCGGACGACGCCGTCCGGGTTCACGCCGTTCACCCGGATCCCGAACTCGCCGAGCTCCGCGGCGAGCAGCCGGACCTGGTGGGCCTGGTCGGCTTTCGACGCCCCGTAGGCGACGTTGTTCGGCCCGGCGAAGAACGCGTTCTTGCTCACGATGTAGACGAGGTCGCCGCCGGTGCCCTGCTCGATGAGGATCCGGGCCGCCTCGCGCGACACGAGGAACGAGCCGCGGGCCATCACGTCGTGCTGAAGATCCCAGTCGGCGACCGTCGTCTCGAGGAGCGGCTTCGAGATCGAGAGACCGGCGTTGTTCACGACGATGTCGATGCCGCCGAACGCGAGCGTCGCGGTCCGGAAGGCGGCGATCACCTGGGCCTCGTCGGTCACGTCGGCGACGACGCTGACGGCGACGTCCGACCCGCCGAGCTCCGTGGCCACGGCCTCCGCGGACGCGCCGTCGATGTCGGCGACGACGACGCAGGCGCCCTCAGCCGCCAGCCGGTGGGCGATCGCCTTGCCGATCCCGGATCCCGCGCCGGTGACGACGGCGACCTTCGTCGCGAGCGGCTTCGGCTTCGGCAGGCGGGCAAGCTTCGCCTCCTCGAGCGCCCAGTACTCGATCCGGAACTTCTCGGCCTCCGGGATCGGGGCATAGGTCGAGAGGGCCTCGGCGCCGCGCATGACGTTGATCGCGTTGACGTAGAACTCGCCGGCGACCCGGGCGGTCCGCTCGTCGGCACCGAACGAGAACATTCCGATCCCTGGCACGAGGACGATCGCCGGGTCGGCGCCGCGCATCGCCGGGCTGTCGGCCGTCGCGTACCGCTCGTAATAGCGGCGGTACTCGGCGCGGTAGGCCCCATGGACCTCACGGAGTCGAGCCCGGGCGGCCTCGAGGTCCGCGGACGGCGCCAGGTCGAGGACCATCGGCCGGACCTTGGTCCGCAGGAAGTGGTCCGGGCACGAGGTGCCCAGCTCGGCCAGCCGCGGGTGCTCGGCCCGGGACAGGAAGTCGAGCACCGTGACGCTGTCGTCGTAGTGGCCGATCTGCGGCCGATCCGTCGAGACGAGCCCGCGGATCAGCGGGAACAGCTCCGCCGCCCTGGCGCGTCGCTCGCTCTCGGTGAGCGGGTCGAACCCGGCGATGACGGGCCCGAACGGATCGACTCGGCCGTGCTCCGCGATGAACGTCTCCGCCGTGCGGATGATCTCGAGCGACCGGCCCTCGCATTCCTCGGACGTGGCGCCCCAGGCGGTGATCCCGTGACCGCCGAGGATCGCCCCGATCGCCTCCGGCTGGGCCCGCCGGATCTCGGCAAGATCGAGGGCGAGCTCGAACCCCGGTCGCCGCCAATCGACCCAGGCGACCCGGTCGCCGAAGCAGCGACGGGTCAGCTCGGGCCCGTTGGCGGCGGTCGCGAACGCGATCGCGGAGTCCGGATGGAGATGGTCGACGTGGTCGGCGTCGATCAGGCCGTGCATCGCGGTGTCGATCGACGGAGCGGCCCCGCCCGGGCCGAAGAGGCAGTAGTCGAGCGCGCCGACCATCTCGTCCTCGCGCTCCACGCCCGGGTAGACCTCGACGAGGGAACGGAGCCGGTCCAGCCGGAGCACCGCGAGCCCGCGCTCGGTCAGCGTCCCGAGGTCGCCGCCGGAGCCCTTGACCCAGAGCAGCTCGACGGGCTCGCCGGTCACGGGGTCGATCGCCCAGCCCTTGGCCGAGGTGTTGCCGCCCGCGTAGTTCGTGGTCCGGGGATCCGCCCCGAGCCGGTTCGACCGCTCGACGAGCGCCGAGACGACCGCGCGACTGCCGGACTCGGCTTGCGCCGGCGCCGGCTTGATGCTCACGCGCCCCAGCCAGCCTGCTGGCCGCCGACGCGCTCCTTGACGATCCGGTCGGCGTAGCCGGACCGGGCGTAGGCGGCCATCGGGTCCGCGTCCAG
>DATBPR010000406.1:0-5023 GCA_036561285.1 Candidatus Limnocylindrales bacterium
TCCCCGGCGGCACGCCCAGCGCCGCGAGCGACCCGCTGTCCGGATCGAGGACGTCGAGGACGAGGAGGTACTCGCCGGGAACGACCGGCGCGGTGAGGGTCAGCTGCGTCGTGACCGTCGCGCCCGGCGCGAGACCCGCCGGCAGGATCGAGCTGTCGCTGCTGCTCGCCGGATCGGCCGGGCCGACCGTCGCGCCGAGGCTGATCCAGCGCGCGACCAGCGTGGCCCGGGACGCGGGGATCAGCTCGGCATCGCCGCGCGTCGGCCGCGACGCCGCATGGCCCCACGGCGTGCTGCCCAGGTTCGTGACGTCGACGACGAGCGCGAACGGCTGCCCGGCCTGGCCCGTCGCGGAGGCCGGCACGGTGTACACCGCGGTTCGCGGACCGGTCACCCGGACGACCAGGGCCGGAACGAGGGCCTGCGTCGACGCGTCGTAGGCCAGGCCGTCCGCTTCGTGGAGCGTCGCGACGAGGCGGTACAGCCCAGGCGCGGCCGGGATCCGGACGGGGACGCTCAGGCCGCCGCTCGCCAGGACCTGGGCCCGGACGGGCGCGACGAGCTCACCGGCGACCTCCGGCGTGACGAGGTCCGGCAGCGTGGTCGTGGTCGTCGCGGTAGTCCCCGGATCCGTGTCGGAGGCGGCGGCCGGTGCCGTCGTGCCCCCCGGCGGCGTGGTCGAGCCATCGGCCGGCGTCTGCCCCCCGGCGGCCGGCGCATCGAGCCGGTCCCAGCGAGTCCCGACCATCAGCTTCGTCGGCAGGAGGCCCATCGCGTCCTTCGCGATCGGGAGGATCAGCCGGCTCGCCGAGCCCGCCGTCGGGGGCGTGGTCAGATCGGGCGAGCCGATCGTCACGCCGAGCGGCGCCAGCGACGGTTCCACCTGCGGGTCAACGACGACGGGCCGGATGGGGGCGCTGCCACGGACCTGGATCGTGTTCACGCCGGGCCGGACGACGAGCGAGCGATGGAACCCGGATGACACCTGGTCGGGGTCCATCTCCGCGATCGCGCCCTTGGTCCGGGCGCTGGCGAACGTCAGGAAGTGGTCGTTGACGTTCGGAGCCCGGCGCCAGATCGAGTCGACGGTCGACCGCTTGCTCAGCACCGACGTGACGTAGTAGGTGGGCGACAGGTACGCGTCCGCGATGACCGCCGCCGCGCCGGCCCGGAAGAACCCGGCCGCGTAGTTGTCGACCCGCTGCTGCGCCTGCGCGAGCGTGCCCTCCGCCAGACCGGGCTCCGTATTGCCGCTGGCATAGCAGAGGTGGCTGAAGATCACGACGGCGTTCGGGGCGAGCTTGATCTCGGAGCCGATCTTGTCCTCGCCGAAGTACTGGTGGGCGTCGGCGGCGCCTTCGTGCGGGTTCAGCCCGAAGCCGTCCTGGGACGGCGGGTAGAGGCTGTTCCGGTAGATGCTCGGCCAGCCGTTGCCATGGCCGAGATAGACGACGACCGATGCTCCCTGGAGGGCAGCCTTGACGTGCTCCCAGGTCGCGTCCGGGGAGTACACCCGGACGACGTTCGGGGTGAGCTTCGCGGCGGCCGCTGCCGCCTGATCGGCGAGCTGGCGGTAGTAGGGGGTCGCGGCACCCGCCGGGCCGACGATCAGGACGACCTTGGGGCCCCGCGTGTCGGTCGCCGAGCGCGCCGACACCGAGCCGGCCCCCACGAGGAAGAGGGCAATGCCCACGAGCAGCCCGATGCGCCCCACGCGCCGAACGTTCATCACGCCTTCAGTCGATGCTTGAGCACCCGACGATAGCCTTGGCGGACGCTGCCGACCATACCAGCAAGTCATTCTGTCCGCGTTCGCGGAAGGTTCACTCGCGATCACCGGTGCGACAGGGCAACGAACGGCCGATCCGCCCGGAACCGGCCCCTCAACCATGAAGATGCCACAGGAAGCCGGATCGTTCGACCCGTGACGTCGGGTCCCGCCAGGCAGTTCCCCTAACCTTTACGTAAACGGTAAGGTCGGGTAGACTGATCGGACCGTGAGCCACCTCGACGACCCCACCGCGACCGCTGTGCCCGAGCGCCTGTTGCGGATCCAGGAGGTCGCCGCGTCGCTCGGCCTGACGGCCCGGACCATCCGGTATTACGAGGAGATCGGTCTCCTCACGCCGGCCGCCCGGAGCGACGGCGACTACCGCCTCTACGACGACGACGACGTCGAGCGGCTGCGTTTCATCAAGGACCTCCGCGACGACGCCGGTTTCAGCCTCGCCGAGATCTCGCGGATGCTCGAGGACGAGGCCGCCCGGACGCGCAACCGCGACCGGTTCCGGACGACGACCGACACGTCCGAGCGGCAGGCGATCGTCGACGATGCGCTCGCCCGGGTCGATCGCCAGATCGCGTCCCTCCAGGCGAAGTCGGAGCGGCTCGACGAGATGATCGAGGACGCCCGCCGCCGCCGCGCGCACCTGCTCGAGCACGTCGACGAGCTGCGGACCGGCCGGCCGCCCCGGCACCACACCCACGACGAGGCCGCCGCCCCGGAGTCGGGCCGGTGACGATCGCCGGCCATCCCGGCGTCCGCGCCCTCCGCCACCGCAACTATCGGCTCTTCTTCACCGGCCAGCTGATCTCGCTCATCGGGACGTGGACCCAGCAGGTCGGTGAGGCCTGGCTCGTCCTTCAGCTGACCCACGACCCGCTCTGGCTCGGGATCGTGTCGCTCGCCCAGTTCGGGCCGGTGATCCTGTTCGGCCTGTTCGGCGGGGTGATCGCCGATCAGCTGCCCAAGCGGCGGACGCTGATGGTCACCCAGTCCGTCGCGATGACGCTTGCCTTCATCCTGTTCGGGTTGAGCGTGACGGGCCTGATCCAGGTCTGGCACATCCTGATCATCGCGATGATCCTCGGCTTCTCGAACTCCATCGACATGCCGACGCGACAGTCGTTCGCGGTCGAGATGGTCGGGCGGGACGACGTGGCCAATGCGGTCGGGCTGAACTCCGCGCTCTTCAACACCGCCCGGATCGTCGGCCCGGCCGTGGGCGGCATCCTCATCGGGGTGTTCGGCGTGCCGATCGCCTACCTGATCAACGCGTTCAGCTTCATCGCCGTGATCACGGCGTACTGGCTGATGCGCGACGCCGAGTTGCGATCCGTGCCGCGACTCGACCGGCCGACCTCGATCCGCGGCGTCGGATCGAACCTGGCAGAAGGTCTCCGATACGTCCGCCACACACCCGTCGTCCTGCTCGCCGTTGCGGTCGTCGGGCTGGTCGCGACGTTCGGCATGAACTTCAACGTTTTGGTCCCGCCGCTGGCCGACAACATCCTCCTCGTCGGCGCGATCGGCTATGGCTTCCTGATGGCCGCATCCGGGGTCGGCTCGACGGCGTCGGCGCTGTCGGTCGCGTTCAACCCGCGTCCCTCGCCGAAGGGGATGATCGTGGGCGCGATCGCGCTCGGCGCCGGCTCGCTCCTCCTCGCCGTCTCGCGGTTCTTCCCGCTGTCGCTGCTGGCGATGGTGATCGCCGGGGCAGGCGGTGTCGGGATGGCCGTGACCGCCAACACGACGATCCAGCTGCACGTGCCGGACCACCTCCGCGGCCGGGTGATGAGCGTCTACACGACCGTCTTCTCGGGCTCCGTGCCCGCCGGCGGCCTGATCATGGGCTTCATCGCGTCCCGGGCCGGAGTGCCGGTGGCGCTGCTCGTCGGGGGTGTGATCTCGATCCTCGCCGGCGTCCTGGCGATCCCGGCCTACCGCCGGATCACGGCCTCCACTCGGGCGGCGGCCCGCCCGCGATCCGGGGCGGTCGCGTTGGCCGCCGCGACCGCCGACATCGGCGCGATCGACCCGGAAGGCCGCTCTGCGGGGACGATCACGTCGGGGGCGCGCCCGCGCTGACGCGCGCTACTCGGCGACCTCACGCATGAACCGCTCGGCGGCGGCGACCTGGGCCTGCGACGTGTCGGCCGCGAACCAGAGGACCAGCAGCTCGACGCCCAGGTCCCGCCACTTCTCAATTTCTGCTCGCATCTCCTCGGCCGAGCCGCGGATCGCGTAGGTCCGGGGCTCGGACGAATGCGCCAACTCGTCGAAGGCGACCCGGACGCGGGCCGACAGCGTCGGCATCGGGCGACTCGCCTCGTGGGCAGCGTCGCGGATCGTCGGGATGCGCTCCGCGAATGCCTCGGGTGACGCCGCCGAGGAGTGGTAGCCGTCCGCGAGGCGACCGACCCGGACGAGGGCCGCCTCGGTCCGGGCGCCGATCCAGATCGGCAGCGACGAGCGCTGGGCAGGCAGCGGCCCGAAGACGAAGTCGTCGAGGGAGTGGAACCGCCCCGCGAACGGCTCCGACGACCCGGACCACAGGTGCCGCCAGAGCGCGATCGTCTCGTCGAGATAGGCGCCGCGGACATGGAACCGGTCCGCCGCGCCGAGATTCGCGAACTCCCGCTCGTTCCAGCCGACGCCGACCCCGACGATCAGCCGCCCGCTCGACAGCGCGTCGAGCGTCGCGAGCTCCTTGGCCAGCACCACTGCGTTCCGCTGTGGCACGACGATGACTGACGTCCCGAGCCCGAGTCCCGGATGCTTCGCGCCGACCCAGGCCAGCGTCTCGATCGCGTCGAAGTTCGTCCGGTAGTCGGCCGCGTCGTTCTCGCGGTTCACGAGGACGTGGTCGGTCGTCCAGACGCTCTCGAAGCCAAGACGGTCGGCGGCGTCGGCCGCGGCCTCGATCGCCTCGGTCGAGCCAAGGTCGGTGAAGTTGGGCAGGGCGAGTCCGTAACGCATGGCCGGATCGTATCGGCGGTGGCCGGTCGGTGCCCGCCCGCCACCAAGCCGCGATGCGGCTGCTGCCATCAACCGGGTACACCGCCCGAGACGTCCCGCCCGCCGGGCGACCGCGGAACGCCCCCTACCATGACGCCATGCCCAACCGACTCGCCGGCGAGACGAGCCCGTACCTCCTCCAGCACGCCCACAACCCGGTCGACTGGTTTCCGTGGGGAGCCGATGCGCTGGCGAAGGCGAAGGCCGAGGACAAGCCGATCTTCC
>DATBPR010000407.1:0-17104 GCA_036561285.1 Candidatus Limnocylindrales bacterium
GACGTACTGCACGGTGGCGGCCGGCATATAGCCGAGGGCGGTCGATGTCGCCGGGCGGCCCGCGGCCAGCGAGACGACGACGACGCTCGCCGCGAGGACGACGGCGACGCCGACGAGCGCGACGAGCCAGCGGAGGCCGGACCGCCGGCGGGTATTCGCGGCCGCCGGCGCCCCCGCGCTGGCCGGGGTCGGCGAGGAGACCGCGGCGTGAGCCGCGGCGGCGTCCCAGTCCGGTGACTGGATGTCCTCGATCGTGGTCTGGTCTTCCGGCCCGCTCGGCTCGATCATCGGTCGTCCTTCCATGGTCAGCGGCGTGCCACGAGGCCGGCCATGGCGGCCTTCCGGCCACCGCCACCGGCGAACTGCTTCATCAGCTTGGAGAGCTCGGCGTGCTGCTTGATCAGGCGATTGACCTCGGTGAGGTCCGTGCCGGCGCCCGTGGCGATCCGGCGGCGGCGGGAGCCGTTGAGGATCGCCGGCTCGCGCCGCTCGCGCGGCGTCATCGACCGGATGATCGCCTCGACCCGGCGAAGATCGCCCCGGTCGACGGCGTCCTGGGCTTCCTTGGCCATCCCGCCCATGCCCGGGATCATCCCGATCAGCTGGCCCATCGGGCCCATCTTCTGGACCTGCTGGATCTGCTCCAGGAAGTCCTCGAGAGTGAACTGAGACTTGCGGAGCTTCTCTTCCAGCCTCGCCGCCTGGTCCGCGTCGACGTGCTCCTGGGCACGCTCCACGAGCGTCATCACGTCGCCCATGCCGAGGATCCGGCCGGCGAGCCGATCCGGGTGGAAGACCTCGAGCGCGTCCGTCTTCTCGCCGGTGCCCATGAACTTGACCGCGAGCCCGGTCACCGCCCCGATCGAGAGAGCCGCGCCGCCGCGGGCGTCGCCGTCGATCTTCGTCAGGATCAGACCGGTCAGCGGGACCGCGTCATGGAAGGCCTGGGCGACGTTCACCGCCTCCTGGCCGGTCATCGCGTCGACGACGAGGAGCGTCTCGACCGGGCGGACGGCGTCGTTGACGGCGGCGATCTCGTCCATCAGGGCCTGGTCGACGGTGAGGCGGCCGGCCGTGTCGAGGATCACGACGTCGCGGGTCTGGCGGCGGGCGGTCTCGACGCCGCCCTTGGCGATGTCGACCACGGACGTCCCGACCGGGGCCCGATGGACCGGGATCTCGAGGGCCTTGCCGAGGAGCTCGAGCTGGTCGGCAGCCGCCGGACGGTACGGGTCGGCGGCGACGAGAAGGGGCCGGCGTCCCTGGCGGACGAGATGGCGGGCAAGCTTGGCCGACGAGGTCGTCTTGCCCGAGCCCTGGAGGCCGACCATCGCGATGACGGCCGGGTTGCCGCTGAGGTGGAACGTCCGGTCACCGGCGCTCAGGAGGGCGACGAGCTCGTCGTGGACGATCTTCACGATCTGCTGGCCGGCCGTCAGGCTCTGCAGGATCTCGGCCCCGACGGCCTGGTCGCGAACGCGGGCGATGAAGTCCTTGACGACCTTGAAGTTGACGTCCGCCTCGAGCAGCGAGAGCCGGATCTCGCGCATGGCGGCGTCGACATCGGCTTCGCTGACGCGGCCCCGGCCGGTCAGGTCGCCGAGGGTCTTGCGCAGGCGCTCGCTCAGACTGTCGAACACGGTCGGGCTGGGACTCCGTCGAGGTGGAGGACCGGTCGTCGCGGCGCGGAGGCGGCGGCGTCCGGGTGGTGCGCGGGTTCTGACGCACCGAGGCGGCCGAAGTGTAGCGCACGCCCCGTGGCGCGCCATCTGACGAAGGTCCGGTGCACTGACGCAGCGGCGCGTCGCCGGATCAGGCGAAGAGCGCCTGCACGAAGGCGTCGGGGTCGAACGGGAGGAGGTCCTTCGCCTGCTCCCCCACCCCGACGAACCGCACCGGGACGCCGAGCTCGCGCTCGATCGCGAAGACGATCCCGCCCTTGGCGGTCGAATCGAGCTTCGTCAGGACCACGCCGGTGAGCCCGACCGCGTCATGGAAGGCCTTCGCCTGCTGGAGCCCGTTCTGCCCGGTGGTGGCATCGAGGACGAAGAGCGTCTCCGGCTGAGCGCCGGGCAGACGCTTGTCGACGATCCGCCGGATCTTCGTCAGCTCGTCCATCAGGTTCGCCTTCGTGTGGAGGCGGCCCGCGGTATCGGCGATCACGAGATCCGCGCCGCGGGCAACGGCGGCGTCGAGCGCGTCGTAGACGACGGCGCCCGGATCGGCGCCGGGCGCGTGCGAGACCACCTGGACGCCGGCCCGGTCCGCCCAGATGAGCAGCTGGTCGATCGCCGCGGCGCGGAACGTGTCTGCCGCGGCCAGGAGCACGTGGCGACCCTCGGCCGTGTAGCGGGCGGCGAGCTTGCCGATCGTCGTGGTCTTGCCGGTGCCGTTGACGCCGACGACGAGGACGATCGCCGGGCCGCCCGCGATCGCCGAACGTGGCTCCCAGTGGATCGCGTCGCGCGGGACGAGCATGCTCGCGAGCTCCGCCCGGATCGCGGCCTCCGCCCCTTCCGGGTCGCGCCGCCGTCGGGCGTTCTCCACGATGTCCATCGCGAGGGCCGCCCCGACGTCGCCGGCGATCAGGGTCTCCTCGACGTCGTCCCAGGACGGCCCGTCCGGTCCGGATGCCAGCGCGTCGCGGAGCCGGGTCATGAAGCCGCCGCGGGTCCGCTCGAGCCCGTGCTCGAAGGCGACCTCGATCTCCTCGTCCGTGTCCGCGAAGAGGGGCTTGAAGGCCGCGGCGCGGGCGAGCGGGCTCAGGATCTCTTGCTCCGGCTCCGGGAAGGGCGCCGCCGGGACGGCTTCGACGGGCTCGGCCGGCTCGGCCGGCTCGGCCGGCTCGGCCGGGGGCCGATCGTTGACGTCGACGTCAAGATCGAAATCGGACGGGTCCGGCTCGGGCGCGTCAGGGTCGATCTCGAGCGCCGGCTCCGGCGCGCCGGCCGGCTCCTCGCGCTTGCGTCGCCAGAACATCAGCCGACCCCGGCGAGCTCGTCGCTCTCCGCATCCGCCGCTTGGCTGTTCCCGCTGCCGTTCGCGTGGCCGAGCGACCCGCCGCGTTGCCGATCCGCGATCGCGCGTGCCTCGTCGAGCCGGAGGCTGATGACGCGGCTCACCGAATCGTCTCCGACGGTCACCCCGTAGAGCGCGTCGGCCGCCTCGATCGTGCCCCGGTTGTGGGTGATCACGACGAACTGGGTGCGATCCGCCAGGCCCCGCAGCGCCTCGGAGAACCGCCCGACGTTCGCCTCGTCCAGCGCGGCGTCGACCTCGTCGAGGACGCAGAACGGGACGGGCCGGACCTCGAGCATCGCGAACAGGAGCGCCACCGCGGTGAGCGCCCGCTCGCCGCCCGAGAGCATCGCCAGCGCCTGGGCCTTCTTGCCGGGTGGGCGGGCGACGATCTCGACGCCCGTCGACGACAGGTCCTCCGGGTCGGTCAGCGAGAGGCGGGCGAAGCCGCCGCCGAAGAGCTGCTGGAAGCGGGCGTCGAAGGCGGTCTCGAGCGCCGCGAACGTCGTCCGGAACTGCTCGGCGATCATCGTGTTGAGCTCGGCGATCAGCTGGCGGGTCTTGTCGATCGCGCTGCGGAGGTCGCGCTGCTGGGTCTCGAGCATCTCCAGCCGTTCGCGAAGCTCCTGGTACTCCTCGACGGCGAACGGGTTTGCGGCGCCGAGCTCGTGGTAGCGGCGGCGAAGGGTCGCGAGGCGACCGGGGCCGGGAATGTCGGCGGCGGCCGGTTCCACGGCCCAGCGCGCCGCGGCGGCATCGAGGGCTGCCTCGAGCGCGACCGCGTCGTCGCCGTCGTCCGCGTTCTCCTCGCCGGAGCCCGTCTCTCCGGCCTCGTGTAGCTCCAGTTCACCGATCGGGCCGGGCCCGACGGCCACCGGAACGATCCCGGCCTCGGCCTCGAGCGCTCGCCGGCCGAGCTCCCCGAGCCCCGCCAGCTCGACGAGGAGCTGCTCCCGCAGCGCGTCGCGTCCCAACCGCGCCTCGAGGTCCGATCGGTCGGCCGCTCGCAGGCGATCGTCGGCAACACGCAGGCGGTCGCGGGCCGCGACGGCCTCACGCTCCGCCCGCCCGAGGCGATCGCGGTCGGCGGCGTCCGCAGCACGGGTCTCGGCGAGCGCCGCGCCCGCCCGCCCCTCGCGCTCGGTCAGCACGATCAGCTCGTCGGCGATGGTGCGCCGTTCGGCGTCGATGGCCTCCGCTCGCTCCGCGAGGGACACAAGCTCGCGCTCAGCGCGAACGATCCGCTCCTCGTCCATCGCGATCGTCGCCTCGGCCCGGGCGCGTCGCGCCTCGACCTCGCGCCGGGCGGCATCGCTCGTGGCCTGGTCCGCGGCCAGCCGGTCGCGCCGGGCGCGGAGCTCGGTCGCCCGGGCCTCCCAGGTCCCGACCGCTGCCGCATCCGGAACGCCGGCCGCGGGCTCACTCGTGGCTTCGCCGCCGACCAGGGCCGTCGCGAACAGGGACGCGGCATCGCGCAGTCGATCGGAATCGGCGGCGAGCCGCTCCACCTGGGCGGCGTGCCAGCCGGATTCTCGCGCGACCGCCTCGAGCTCACGGGCGGCGGCCCGTTCGGCGTCCTCCGCTCGTCGCCGCTCGGCCGACGATCGCGCTTCCGCACCGACCGCCTCGTCGACCGCGGTTCGTGCCGCCTCGGCGGCGTTCCGGGCCTCCGCAGCCTCCGCGCGGGACGCGTCGCCCTGCTCGGCCAGCCGGGCCGTCTCGGTCCGGACCCGCTCGACCTCCGCGCGGCGCTCCAGCGGGGCGTCACCGCGCCCGAGGCGGACCGCAAGGTCGGTGACGATCGCCGTGCCGTCCCGGGTCGCGACCGTCCAGCCCGCCGGAAGATCCGCCTGGAGCGCCAGCGCGGCCGGCAGATCGTCGACGACGGCCGCCCGCGCCAGCACGGGCCCGACCGAACCGGCCGGATCGCGTCGGATCGCGTCGATGAGCAGCGAGCCGCCGGCCGTGGCCAGGTGATCGAGGAACCGCCGGGTCGCTGCGTCCGGCGACGCGGCCGGGCGTGCCGCGCGCTCGCGGATCACGAGCATGCCGCGTTCGCCGGCGAGGGCGGAGGCGGTCGTCGCGTCGACCACATAGGCACGGGCGAGCCCGTCAAGGGTCGCCTCGACCGCCGCCCGGAGGGCCGGATCGACCTGCAGCTCGTCGTCGAGACGCCGTCCGCCGTGACGCCGCGCGGCGCGGGCGATCCCCCGCTCCTCGTCCTCGCGGAGCCGGCTCTCGATCGCGGCGAGCCGCGCCTCCTGGGCGGCCAGGGCCGCGGCGACGCCGGCCTCGCGCTCGTCCGCGGTCCGCCGGCGGGCGTCCGCATCGGCCGCCGCGGCACGGGCATCGGCCAGGGCCCGTGAGGCGGACTCCGCGGCCGTCGTGGCCTCTGTGACCGAGGCACGGGCAACCGTGAGCCGGGCGTCGAGCTCCAGCCGTCGTCCCTCGACCTGGTCCGCAGCCGCGCGCTCGGCATCCAGCCGGCGATCCGCCTCGGCGAGCCGGCGCCCGGCGGTCTCGGCCTCCGCCTGCCGCGCCGCCTCGGCCCGACGGATCGCGGCCGCCTCCTCGCCCCGTGCCTGGCTCGCCGCCCGCAGGGACGCGAGCTCGGCGTTCGCCTCCGCGAGCAGGCGATCCGCCTCCGCCACCGCCGCATCCAGATCGTGGTCGCGCGGTGGCAGCGGCAGGGCCAGCGCGCGCCGCTGGACCGCCAGGGACGCGTCGGAGGCCTCTCGCTCCTCGTCGACCCGCCGCAGATCCCGCTGGATCGCCTCTCGGTCGCCGGCAAGGCGCGCATCGCGCAGGCGCAGCTCGGTCACGGCCGACCGCGCGGTCTCGTGCTCGGCCAGCCGCTCGCGTTCGGCGGCGGCGCGCTCGCCGAGGTCGGACGCGATCGCGGCCGCTGCCTCCTCCATGGCCTGCAGCTCGGCCATCGCCCGATCCGCCTCGTGGCGCTCCCGTTCCACGCGCGCAGCGGCGACGGCGGCTCCAGCCGCCGCCTCGTTCCAGCGGGCGTGGGCGACGAACAGCAGCGCGTTCGCCAGCTCGTCGCCGGCGCTGAGCCGGGTCGTCTGCTGTTCGGCCTGGATCGCGAGGCGCCGGGACTGCGGGCGCAGCTCGGCGAGGATGTCCTCGACCCGGGCGAGGTTCGCCTCGGACTCGGTGAGCTGCTCCTCGGCCTTGCGTCGGCGACGTTCATGGCGGCGGACGCCCGCGACCTCCTCGAAGAGCGGCCGCCGCTCCTCCGGCCGCAGGGCGAGGGCCTGGTCCACCATCCCCTGGCCGATGAACAGGAACGCGTTGTCGGCGAGATGGGCCGCGTCGAGCAGGTCGACCAGGTCCCGGAGCCGGATCCGCTGCTTGTTCAGGAGATAGTCGTTCTCGCCGCTGCGGTAGAGCCGGCGGCCGAGCTCCAGGACCGAGTAGTCCACCGGGAGCAGCCCGTCGCCGTTGTCGAGGACGAGCGTCACGTCCGCCATTCCGAGCGCCGAGCGCTTCTCGGAGCCCGCGAAGATCACGTCCTCCGACTTGCGGCTCCGAAGGGCGCGGCCCTGCTCGCCGAGCGACCAGCGCAGGGCATCCGCGAGGTTGCTCTTGCCCGAGCCGTTCGGGCCGACGACGGCGCTGATCCCCGGCCCGAACTCGACGATCGTCCGCTCGGCGAACGACTTGAACCCCTGGAGGCGGAGGGCGAGGAGACGGGCGGGCGCGGTCATGGTCGTCGGCGCGCGGCTGCGGGCGATCCCGGCGAAGACGCCGTCGCGACGCCGCCCCCGTCGGGTGCGCCGACCGATCCGCCCTCGGCGACGTCGTCGTCTCCGGCTAGCACGGTCTCGGCTCTCAGCGTCTCCATCGCCCGCTGGGCGGCCATGGTTTCGGCCACCCGACGCGACGGGCCGGTCCCCACCCCGAGCGCCCGGCCGTCGACGCGCACCTCGACCCGGAACTGCTTCTCGTGGTCCGGCCCCGTCGAATCGACGACGTGGTACTCCGGACGCGACCCGGTCCGGCGCTGGGTGAACTCCTGGAGGCGACTCTTCGGGCTCTTCAGCGTCGACACGGGCGCGTCCATCGCGATCTCGGTGGCGGCGAGGTCCGTGAGCCAGGTCCGGGTCGCGTCGAACCCGAGCTCCAGGTAGAGCGCGCCGGCCAGGGCCTCGAATGCCGAGGCGAGGATCGACGGGCGGCGCCGGCCGCCGCGCTGGGCCTCGCCCTCGCCCAGGAACAGGTGGCTGCCGAGGTCGATCCGGTGAGCCAGCCGGGCGAGCCCGACCGTCGACACGATCGACGCGCGGCGGGCGCTCAGGATCCCCTCGTCGTCGGCGGGATGGGCGGCGAACAGCCCGTCCGAGATCGCCAGGTTGACGACCGCGTCGCCGAGGAACTCGAGCCGTTCGTTGTGGCCGGCCGCGGCGTCGGGGTGCTCGTGGAGCCAGCTGGTATGGACGAGGGCCTGGGCGACGAGGTCCGAGTCGCCGACGGGGAGACCGAGCCGGTCCGCCAGGGCGGCGGCGGGTCGCACGGCTCCCGCGAGGTGGGTGGGCCTGGAACGACCGCTCGTGGAGTTAGGAGGACCGCTCGTCGATGTAGTCGACCGCGTCCTGGACCGTCCGGATCTTCTCGGCGTCCTCGTCGGAGATCTCGGTCCCGAACTCCTCTTCGAGGCTCATGATCAGCTCGACGAGGTCCAGCGAGTCGGCATTCAGGTCGTCGACGAACGACGCTTCCGGCTTGACCTCGTCTTCCTCGACGCCAAGCTGCTCGACCACGAGCTTCTTCAGCCGCTCGTACGTGGTGGACACTGAGTCTCCCTCCTCGGAGCTGGAAGGCCGACTACCGGTCGACCGTGCTGGCGATCCGCCCGAGGACGCCGTTCATCAGGCGCCGCATCGGGTCTCCACTGTAGGTCCGCGCGAGCTCGACCCACTCGGCGATCGCCACCCGGGCCGGCGTCGGCGAGTGTAACACCTCACCAATGGCGCAACGGAGCAGCGAACGGTCCATCGGGGCCAGTCCGCCGACCGGATATTGCGGCGCCGTCCGGGTGATCTCGGCGTCGATCGTGTCCCGATGGTCGACGACCCCGGCGACCAGCCGGCGGGCCAGATCGGCCGCCCGCGCATCGCTCTCGGTCTCCGTGAGGTGGCGCTCGAGGATCGCCGTCGCGGTGCGCTGGCCGAAGTCCGCCTCGAACACGGCGGCGAGGGCGAGTCGCCTGCCCTGGCGCAGGGCGCGGATCCGGTCCGGGCCGCCCTCTGCGGCCGCGGCCACCTAGGCGCCCACGCCGTCGACGGTGACGGTCACCGACTCGAGGCGGAGGCCGAGGAGGCGCTCGACGGCCGCGCCGACGGCACCCCGGACCTCGTCCACGAGCTCGACCATCGCCTGGCCCGGCCGGGCGACGATCCAGATCCGGATCCGGACGCCGTGGTTCGAGCAGTGGGTGACGACCGGCGGCCCGGCGAGGAGCGTCCGCCAGGCGGGGCCGCCGCGCGAGACCCGCGCGACACCGGGGATCTCCAGCGCGGCGAGCCGGACGATTTCGTCGACGACGCCGCGATTGACGGTCAGCTCCGGGCCGCTCATGAGGCAGGCTCCAGCTCTCCGGAGGCCGGGGATGAGGCCGCGGGCGGCGCGGGCGGCGCATCCGGCCCGATGCCGGTCGCGCCCGTGGGGTCGCCGCCCGGGACCGCCGGGTTCACGGCGGCCCGTCCGGTCGGGCGGAGCGCCTCGCCGATGAGCTCGGGGACGTGGGTCCGCGCCATCGTTGCCGCGACCGCGACGCCGTAGCCGATCATCCGCCGCCGGGCACGGCCGTGGGTGATGATCACGGTTCCGCGGACCCCGAGCAGCGGCGATCCGCCGACCCGCTCGTAGTCGAAGACCTGGCGGATCCGGGCGATCCCCGGTCGCATCAGGAGGTAGGCGATCCGGCCGCGGAGCGACCGCCCGAACTCGGTCCGGAACAGGTCGAAGATGTAGGTCGAGAGGCCCTCGAAGAACTTGATCACGACGTTGCCCGCGACCGCGTCGGTCACGACGACGTCGGCCTGGTGCTTCGTGAGGTCCTTGCCCTCGATGTTGCCGATGAAGTTCAGGTTGGTCAGGTCGAGGAGCTCGGTCGCCTGCTGGATCCGCAGATCGCCCTTGCCCTTCTCCTCGCCGATCGAGAGGAGAGCGACGCGCGGCGACGCGACACCCAGCACGTGCTCGCTGAAGATCGCCCCCATCCGGGCGTACTGGGCGAGGTTCTCGGGGCTCGAGTCCGGGTTGGCCCCGATGTCCAGGAGGACGAGCGTGCCGCCCTCGGCGACGAGCTGGACCGCGAGAGCCGGCCGGTCGACGCCCGGCAGCCGGCCGAGCTTGAGGACCGCGGCCGCCATGCCCGCGCCTGTATGGCCCGCCGTGACGACGGCGTCGGCCTGGCCGCGCTTCACGAGCTCGGTCGCGACGAGGATCGAGCTGTCCTTCTTCTCGCGCAGGGCGAGGGCGGGCTCGTGCTCGTCCATGTCCACGACCTCGGAGGCGTGGACGACCGAGACGTTCGGGGGGAGCTGGCCCGCGAGGCCGCGAATCGTTGCTTCGTCGCCGACGAGGATCACCCGGTCCTGCGGGTTCGCCCGGGCGTGATCGAGGGCGCCGGGCACGACCTCCGCCGGGCCGTGATCCCCGCCCATCGCGTCGACGGCGACGGTGACCCCGCGGCCGTCATCGGGCGCCGTGCCGGCAGGCGATGCGGCCGGCCGGTCGTAGGCGGCGACCACCTCAGCCCGCGGCGTCGGTCGCGGTCTGCTTGAGCTCGATCGCCTGGCGGCCCTGGTACCAGCCGCAGTTCGGGCAGACGTGATGCGGCAGCTTTGGCTCGTGGCAGTGGTCGCACTCGACGAGCTGCGGCACGCTCAGCGCCAGGTGCGCGCGCCGCTCGCCCTGCCGGGCATGCGAGACGCGTCGCTTCGGAACACCCACGGTCCGTGGTCTCCTTCGATGTCAGTGGTCAGGATCTGCTGATCGGGGCCCGAGGGTCCCGGACGCGCCGAGATGCCCGCCCTGGCCGGCAGGTCGAGCGCGGAGTGTACCGGATGACGCGCCGCCGGACCATTCCGTGCCTCACCGGGCCAAGTGACGGCCCGCCCGTGCACCAGACGCACGTTGCGTCGGACGGGATCGGGCCGGCGGCCCCGTTTCGCCCCGATCCGTCGACCGGCGATGCGTCGGATGCACGCCTCGATGCCAGAGCGCCTTGCCGGGCGATGCCACGTGCACTGGGTGCACGACACTCGCCTGACGCGCCGCGAGGCGGTCAGTCCCCGGCCGGGCGGAACGCCTTCAGCGCCTCCAGCCGCGGGTCGATCTCCTCGTCGTGGTGGAGATGCTCACCCTCGTCGAGTGGCAGACCGCAGGTCACGCACAGACCCGGACAGTCCTCCCGGCAGAGGGGCGCGATCGGCTCGGCCAGCAGGATCGCCTCGCGGATCGACCGCTCCAGGTCCAGCTCGTGGTGGTCGCTCAGGAGGATGACGTCCTCGTCGGCGTCCTCGGGCGCGAGCCGGACCGGCGAGCCGCTCTGGAGGTCGATCGACGGCAGGGCCTCGGTCTCGAGCTCGACCGATACCGGGACGACGATGTCGCGAAGGCACCGGGCGCACTGCTCGGCGAGCGTCGTGGACGCATCCGCGTCGACGAGGAGGCCGCGGTTCGTCCGGGCGAGATGGACCCGGCCGGCGATCGGCGACGCGAGCCGGAGGTCCTCGCCCAGGTCGATCGTGACGCCGTCGAAGGCGTAGTCGCGGTGGGACCCGGGCGGCTCGCCGAGGAGTCCTGCGACGTTCCAGACGAGCGGCTGGTCGTCAGGCGGCCGGGCGCCCCGCCGCTGCCCGCCGGTCATCTCCGGGCGGAGACGGTCGCGCCCTCGTCCTCGTCGATGCCGATCGCGATCTGGTCGTCGAGGCCGTCGTCGGGAGCGTTCCCATCGAGGTCCTCGGCACGGAGATCCGTGCGACGGCTGTCGAGCAGCTCGATCCCGCGCTTGATGCTCTGGAGCGTCTTCACGACGTCGCCCTCGAGCCCGACCAGCACGTTGACGGCGTATTCGTCGGCGCCGCGCCGGACGTCCTCCGAGTCGCGCTCGGCGTCGTCGATGATCCGCCGGCTGTCGGCCTCCGCCTGCGCGGTCAGGCCGCGCTCGTCGATCAGGAAGGCGGCCTGCTCCTGGGCCCGGGCGACGATGCGCTCGGCTTCCTCCTGGGCCTTCTCGATGATGCGCTCGCCCTCGGAGTTGATCCGCTTTGCCGCGCGGACCTCCTCGGGCACCGCGACACGCAGCTCATCGATGAGGCCGAGCGCGGCGGCCTGGTCGACCACGACGTTGTTCGTCAAGGGGAGCTTCTTGCCGTTCGCGATGATCGACTCGAGGCGCTCGACGAGGAAGATGATGTCGATCGGAGGGCCCTCCGTGGCATCGATCGATCGCCGGCGGCGAGGGTCGGGCCGCGCCGCCTGGGCGTCGGCGGGATTATCGCACGCCCGAACGGCTCCAGAGGCCTCGGCCGGGTGACGTCCTTACTCGACGACGTCCATTCGCCGGATTCGGCGATCGGCGACGACCAGGAAGACGGCGCCCCAGGCCACGAGGATCCCGGCGAGGACGACCGGATCGAGGTTGAGAGGCCCGCCGGGAACCGGCAGGTCTGCGAAGGCAAGGCCGCCGGTGTCCCGGCCGAGCACGGCCTGCAGGGTCCGGATGGCCGTGGTCAGCGAGAACTGGGGCACGGCGGCGAGGGCCGCCTGCGCGCCGAGCGACTGGAAGACCGGCAGCTGGACGAGGAAGACATCGATCAGCAGGAGGAGCAGTCCGACGAGAAAGGCCAGCACACCGGACCGCATGATCAGGCTCAGGGCCGTGGTCAGCAGGATCACGACCGTGGCGACGAGGATGTCGGTCACGACGAGCCCGGCGGCGGCGGGCACGTTGATCGGTGCGGAGGGCGGAAGCTCGGCGCCGATCAGCGTCAGTCCGAGCGAGAGCACGACCGCAACGAGGACGAGGGCCACGAACAGGCCGACCGTCAGGACGAGAAAGCTGATCAACCGCGCCGCCAGGAATCGCCGGCGGTCGCTCGCCGCGAGGAGCGACGTCCGCAGCGTCCCGAACCGGAACTCGTCGCCGACGACCAGCGAGGCGATCAGGGCCAGGGCGATGATCGAGAACAGCGACGACGCAAGGAGGGTCAGCGGTGCCTGCGGCAGGCCGTAGCGCTGGAGGGCGACGACCTGGCGGGCCTCGTGATCGGCGCGACCGGCATCCGCCGCCGCCTGGGCGTCCGCGACCAGCAGGGGCAGCTGGGCATCGATCTCGGCTTGGGTCATGCCCACGAACATCCCCGAATCGTTGGTCTGCTGGACGAAGGCGGCACGATCGAATGGCGGAGGATCAGCGACGTCGCCGGAGTAGCCACCGACGAACGAGATCCCGGCGAGGACGAGGACGCCGGCGACGATGAACCAGAGATCGAGGCGCCGGCGCAGGCGAATCAGGTCGGCCCGAAGAAGGGCGTTCATCGGACGGGCGTCGGCGCTGCGTCGAGCGCAACCGGGCCGGACGGGTCGTCGTGTTCCGTCGTGAGCTCCCGGAAGACGGATTCGAGCGAGCGGCGATGCGTCCGGAGCTCCGCCGGCGAAGAGCCGCCCTCGACGAGCTCCCGGTTGACCCGCGAAGCGTCGCGCATCGGCGCGTTGACGAGGATCGTGTCGGCCGCGGGAGCACTCGGATCCAGCACCGCCCGGCCGGCACCGAGAATCGAGAGCGCACGGGTGGCCTCGACCGGTGTGTCGAAGCGGATGGCGATCCGCTCGTCCGTGGCCAGCAGGTTCGTCGTCGGGCCCTCCGCGACGATCCGGCCCTCGCTCAGGATCGCGACCCGGCTGGAAAGCTGCTCCACCTCCGGCAGAACGTGGCTCGAGAGGAAGATCGTCGTCCCGTCGGCGGCGAGGCCGGCGATCAGCTCGCGCACGTCGACGACGCCGTTCGGGTCAAGGCCGTTCGTCGGCTCGTCGAGGACCACGAGGTCGGGCCGGCCGATCAACGCCGTGGCGAGCGCCAGACGCTGGCGCATCCCCGTCGAGAAGCCGCCGACCTTGCGGCGGGCCGCCGCGGCGAGGCCGACCCGATCGAGGGCCTCAGCCGCTCGTCCCGCGAGGAGCGGATCGGTCAGGCCATGGGCGGTCCCGAAGACCCGCAGGTTGTCCATCGCCGAGAGGTAGGGATAGAACGCCGGGCGCTCGATCAGCGATCCCACCCGCGTCAGGACCGGGGCGCCTGGCTCCACCGGTTCTCCGAAGATCCGGGCGGCGCCCCGTGTCGGCCAGAGAAGACCGGTCAGGATCCGGATCGTCGTCGTCTTGCCGGCTCCGTTCGGGCCGAGGAAGCCGTAGACGCCGCCGGCTGGGACGTCGAGATCGATGCCGGCGACCGCCCGGGCCTCCGGGAATTCCTTCACGAGGCCCCGGGTCTCGATGACCATCGCCCCCTCCAGACTGGTCCCGCTGCGTCAACCGCGACCAAGCGCGCGGGCAAGACCGGCGATCGCCGCCGCCGGGACCATCTGGGATACGTCGCCACCGAACGAAGCGATTTCCTTCACGAGCGACGACGAGACATAGCCGTGCTCGACAGCGGTCATGAAGAACACGGTGTCGACGTCGGGTGCGAGCCGTCGGTTGTTGTGGGCGAGCTGCATCTCGGTCTCGAAGTCGCTGATGGCGCGGAGTCCGCGGACGATGAACCCAGCCCCGGATCTGCGGCAGAAGTCCACGGTCAGGCCATCGAACGTATCGACGACAACCCGCACCGGATCCAGCCCGGCCTCCACCGACAGGGAGGCGCGGATCACCGCCACTCGCTCGTCGGCCGAGAGGAGCGGCTGCTTGCGGGGATTGGCGAGCACCGCGACGATCACCCGATCGAAGACGCCGGCCGCACGCCCGATCACGTCGAGATGGCCGTTCGTGACCGGGTCGAACGAGCCGGGATAGACCGCGATCGTCATCAGGGCTCGCCGCCCTCCGTGCGCCGGTAGAACGTGAGCGCCGTCTCGCCGAAGCGGCGATCGCGCTCGGCCGCCAGCATACCGATCCGCTCGGGCGGCCGGTCGCGCCAGAAATGCTTCGCGACGACCCGGGCATCGTCGGCGAGCGGGGCATCGGGCGCCCCGAGGATCGAGAGGACGCGCTTCATCAGGTCCGTCTCGGCGTAGGGCGGGTCGACGAGAACGAGGTCGAACGGGGCGCCGTAGGGGCCGCCGTCGAGCCAGCGGAGCGCATCGGAGCGGATGATGACCGCCTGGTCGCCCGGCGAGAAGCCGGCCGCCCTCAGGTTCGCGTCGATCACCCCGGCAGCGCCGGAATCGTGCTCGACGAACGTCGCCGACGCGGCGCCGCGCGACAGCGCCTCGATCCCGGCCGCACCGCTCCCCGCGAACAGGTCGAGGACGCGGGCGCCCTCGAGCTCCGGTTCGAGGATCGCGAAGAGCGTCTGCTTGACCCGATCGCTCAGGGGCCGGGTCCCGGGGCCGGGCGCCCGGAGCCGGACCCCTTTCGCGGTGCCGGCGATCACGCGGCCCGCATCGGCCACGGCGTCCTACGCCCCGCTGGCCGGGTCGCCGGCCCAGACCCGCTGCAGCCAGCCCCGCTCGAGCTCGCGAAGGAGCGGCGCCGTCTCCGGGGAGAGGCGACCGTCGGCCCCGAGCAGCCGCTCGGCGTGGTCGCGGGCGCGCTTCGCCAGGACGACGTGATCGCGGTCCTGGAGCGACGCGACCCGCAGCCGCGGCAGCCCGGACTGGGCGAGCCCGAGGACGTCGCCCTCGCGACGCAGCTCGAAATCCTTCTCGGCGAGCTCGAAGCCGTCGCGGATCTCGGTGACCGCCTTGAGCCGGGCCTGGGCCGTCTCGTCGGTCGTGTCGGAGACCAGGACGCAGAAGCTCTCGTCGGTCCCGCGTCCGACGCGGCCGCGGAGCTGGTGGAGCTGGGCGAGCCCGAACCGGTCGGCGCCCTCGATGACCATCATCGTCGCCTCCGCTACGTCGACGCCGACCTCGACGACGGTCGTGCCGACGATCACGTCGAGGTCCCCGTCGCGGAACCGGGCCATCTCCGCGTCGCGGTCGGCCGCCTTCATCCGGCCGTGGACCATCCCGACCTGGAGCGGCGCGAGGAGCTCGCGGAGGCGGACGGACTCTGCCTCGGCCGCCGGCGCGGACGAGTCGAAGACGGTCGCCTGGCTCCCGTCGGCGGTCGCGTCGTCCTCCGCCTCGTCGATCAGGGGCACGACGACGAACGTCCGATGGCCCGCGGCCGCCTCCTGGCGGACCCGGTCCCAGGTCGATGCGAGCTGGTCGGGCTGGCGGATCCCCGTCCGGATCGGGATCCGGCCGGCCGGCGGCGTCCGGAGATCGGACACGTCGAGATCCGCGTAGAGGACCTGGCCGAGGGTCCGCGGGATCGGCGTCGCGGTCATCAGCAGGACGTGCGGGGCGTTGCCGCCGGCCTTTGCCTCGAGCTGACCCCGCTGCTCGACTCCGAACCGGTGCTGCTCGTCGATCACGACGACGCCGAGCCGGGCGAACTCGACCCGCTCCTGGATGAGCGCGTGCGTGCCGACGACCACCGGCGCCTGGCCGGACTTCACGAGGTCCCGGACGTGGCTCGCCACGGCGGCGGTCTGCGAGCCGGTCAGCAGCTCGACCGGGATGCCGGCTCCCTCAAGCAGCCCGGCCAGCGTCGCGTGGTGCTGCCGGGCGAGCAGATCCGTCGGCGCGAGCAGGGCCCCCTGCCGGCCGTTGAGCGCCGCCGCGCCCAGGGCCCACGCCGCGACGGCGGTCTTGCCGCTGCCGACGTCGCCCTGGAGGAGACGGAGCATCGGGGTGGGGCGGGCCAGGTCCGAGCGGATCGCGGCGATCGCCGTGTCCTGGTCCGGTGTGAGGTCGACGTCGGACCCGACCTTCCCGCGGATCGAGGCGATCACCGACGACCGGAGCGTCGCATCGCCGGAGTCCTCGAGCGCGATCGCCTCCGCCGCGTCCCGGCCGCGCTGCCGTCGGCGGCCGACCATCCCGAGCTGGAGCGCGAGCAGCTCGTCGAACGCGAGCCGCCGGAGGGCCGCGTCGCGACCCTCGAAGGAGCGCGGGTAGTGGGCCTCCTCGAGCGCCCCGGCGATGCCGGTGAGCCCCTCCTCGTCGCGGATCCCGCCGGGCAGGTACTCGTCGTAGTGGTCGCCGGCCCGGTCGAGCGCCTCGCGCATCGCGATCCGGAGCCGCTGGGCCGTGAGGCCCGCGGTGAGCCGGTAGACGGGCACGATCCGTCCGACGTGCAGCAGCTCGTCGTCGCGGCCGACGGGCTGGAAGTCCGGGTTGTCGATCGTCAGCTTCCGGCCGAAGTGCTTGAGCTTGCCGGACACGATGATCTCCGCGCCCGGAAACAATCGCCGCTCGATGAAGCGGCGGCCGAACCACGTCGCCTCGACCGAGCCGGTCGAGTCCTCGAGGACCGCGATGGTCCGCTGGATGCGGCGGCGGAACGAGGGCTCGACGCGGACGTCGACCACGTGGACGCGGGCGCTGACGACCGAGCCCTCCTCCACCCATGCCAGCTCCCCGAGCCGGCGCATCTCGCGGAGGTCGTCGTACCGGCGCGGCAGATGGAAGAGGAGCTCGCGGACGGTCAGGAAGCCGAGCCGCCGGCCGGCCCGCTGGAGAAGGTTCGCGGCGGTGAGGCCCGACTCCTTGAGCATCGTGTCGACGAGGACGGTAGGATCGGTCGGCGGCGGTGGCGGCGGCGGTGCCTTCCGGGCGCCGCCGGACGGCTTCGAGCGAGGGGATCGGGTGGTGCCGGAGCCCGCCACTCCCCTACTCGGCCGCGATCAGGTAGCGGTAGTGCGGCTGGCCGCCGTGGACGACCTCGACGTCGTCGGCGCCGAGCTGCTGGCCGATCCGCTTGGCGATCGCCTCGGCCTCGAGCAACGTTGCGTCCTCGCCGTAGTAGAGGGTCACGAGCTCCACGCCCTTCGGGAAGGATTCGACCGCCTTCAGGA
>DATBPR010000408.1:0-4200 GCA_036561285.1 Candidatus Limnocylindrales bacterium
CGGGCCGGCGGCGACGGATGGCCGTGGCCGTACGAGGTCGAGCAGCGGTTCGCCGTCGAGGGCGATGTCCTCCGCCTCGATCTCGACCTCACGAACCTCGGCGACGACGCGATGCCGGCGGGGATCGGGTTCCACCCGTGGTGGGTGAAGCCGCTCGAGGTGGCGTTCGCGGCCGAGCGGGTCCATCGCTCGAACCTCGCGACGGACCCGGAGCCGGTGCCGGTCGACGGAGCGTGGGACCGCCGCCGGCTGGCCGTCATGCCGGACGACCTCGATGCCACCTGGGTCGACATCGGCGAGCCGCCGATCCGGCTGGCGTGGCCGGAGGCGGACCTCGCGGCGACGATCACCTTCGACGCGCCGACGCGGTTCGTGACCGCGGCGAGCCCCGCCGAGATCGACGCGGTCGCCGTCGAGCCCCAGACCCACGCTCCGGCGGCGATCCGCCGGCTGCGCCACGGGGAGCCGGGCGGCCTCCGCCTGCTCGACCCGGGCGAGACGCTAGCGCTGGCGGTCCGGATCGCCTTCGGGGCGCGCGCAGGGTGAGCGGCCCGGCAGACGATCCGCCGGCAGGGAACCTGACAGCCCCTGACCGGCTCGGCGTCGAGGATGGCGCCATGGATCGCGCGACGCTCCGGGCCCTGATCGCGGACGGGCGTGCCCGGTTCGAGGCGACGCTCGCCGGGATCCCGGACGCCGCGATGCTCGACCGGATCGACGACGAGTGGACGCGCAAGGACGTCGTCGCCCATGTCGAGGCGTGGGAGCGACGCGTCGTCCAGCTGTTCGAGGTCCTCCGGGCCGGCGGTCCGATCGGCGAGTCCGAGGAGACGGACGAGCTCAACGCGGAGATGTACCGGCGGGACCGGGACCGATCCCTCGACGATGTCCGGTCAGGCGAGCGGGAGGCCTACGCCGCGATGCTCGCGGCGCTCGACGGCGCGACTGACGAGGAGCTGTTCGACGGCACCCGCTTCGCCTGGACGGGCGGCGACCGCTTCGCGGACTGGTTCCGGGCCAACGGGGACGAGCACTACGACGAGCATCTCGAGCAGCTGACGCGACCCGCCCGCTGAGTCAAGCCTCGCGGGTCGGCTGACTCCCGGCCGCGACCTCAGCCGGCGACGTGGGCCCGGGTGACGTCCGCGACGGCCGGCGTCCCGAGCAGGGTCATCGCGAGGACGGTCTCGACCCGGAGGATCTCGAGCGCGCGCGCGACGCCCGCCTCGCCCGCGGCGGCGAGCGCCCAGAGGATCGGACGCCCGACGAGCACCCCGCGCGCCCCGAGCGCGACGGCCGTCACGACGTCCAGCCCGCGGCGAATCCCGCCGTCGACCCAGAGCTCGGTCCGGCCACCGACCGCGGCGACGATCTCCTCGAGCGCATCGGCGGTCGTGACCGTCCGGTCCAGCTGCCGCGCGCCGTGGCTCGAGACGACGATCCCGCCGACGCCGTGCTCGACGGCGAGCCGGGCGTCCTCGGCGGTGAGGATCCCTTTGAGGAGGATCGGCAGGCTCGTCCAGCGGCGGATGGCCGCCAGCCCGGACCACGTCAGCGCCTGGTCCATCCCGCCGACGATGATGTCGTAGCCGCCCTCGGCGGTGCCGTCGTGGCTCGCGTGGTCGGGGCCCTCGTCGGGGAAGTTCCCGTGCGGGATCGCCAGGTCGAAGCCGTTCCGCAGGTCCCGCTCGCGATAGCCGAGGACGGGCAGGTCGACGGTCACGAGGATCGCGCGGTAGCCGGCCGCCTCCGCTCGCTCGACGAGGCTCCGCGTTCGCGGCGGGTGGGCCTGCGTGTAGAGCTGGAACCAGTTCGTCCCACCGGGAGCGGCCGCGGCGACCGCCTCGATCGAGGCGCTCGACATCGTCGACAGGGTGAACGGGATGCCTGCGGCGGCGGCCGCGCGAGCCGTCGCGAGCTCGGCGTCCGGATGGGCGAGGGCGTGCGCCGCCATCGGCGCGATCGCGAGCGGCAGGGCCGCCGGGCTTCCGGCCATGGTCGTCGACGGGTCGATCCGGCTGACGTCCACGAGGACCCGAGGCCGGAGGCGCCTGCGCCGCCACGCGGCCTCGGCCTCGCCGAGCGAGAGCTCGTCCCACGCGCCGCCGGCGACATAGTCGAACGCGCGCGGATCCATCGCCGCCCGGGCGAGCGGCTCGAACTCCGCCAGGCTGACGATCCGGTCGAGATCCATCGGCGCCACGTCGCTCGTCATCGGCGGCCGAGGCTGACGGCACCGAGCCACGCCAGCCCGAGGAGGCCCTGCACCGCGAGGATCAGCCCGAGCGCGAGGAGGTATCCCTCGCCGTGACCGCCGTCCGGCAGCTCCGCCTGGGAGTCGATGTCCAGCACGCCGACGACGGCGACGGCGGCCGAGAGGAGGGCAAGGGCTGCAGCGAGCCCCCGACCGAGATGTTCCCGGCGCATCGTGGCCAGCAGCGCGGCGAGGCTCACGGCCGCCGCGCAGGCCGCGATGGCGATCCACAACGGCTCGGACCGCGGATCGCGCGCCGGCACGATCGTGACGAGAACCGACACGAGCCAGCCGGTCGCGCCGATCGTGACGATCGTCGCCGTTCGGAGCCCGACGCGGAGCAGATCGGCCATGGGCTGGCGAGCCTAGCCGACGAGGTCGAGGTTCGCGAGGCTCGCGAGCATCGTCTTGCGCCCGATCGCCGGATCCTTGAACGCGACGGTGATCTCCTCGTCGCTCCGGGTCAGCTTGCTCGTGACGACGATCCCGTCGCCCCAGCGCGCGTGCCGGACCCGGTCGCCGTCGCGGTACTGTCGCTCGCCTGGAATCACGGGCCGAGGCGGCCGTGCGGGCCCCGCCCCCGTCGAGGAGCCGGCCGCCGCGCCGCCGCCGGCGCCCGGGCGCGCCAGCGAGCCGGACGCAGCACCGGCGCCGTACGCGTCGCGTTTCGCCGCCAGATCGCGGCTCGGTCGGAAGGCTTCGCCGGGCCGGGGGCCGCCGGGCGTCCCGATCGTCTCGCGGTACGCGGGCTGCGACGACGGCCGGCCGGCACCGCCGAGCGGTCGTCCGAACCGCGTCGTCCCACGGGCGCCGAACGCGAGGTCCAGGTCCACGTCCAGCCCTGCGGCACCGGTCGTCAGGTCGGGCCCGACCATCAGCTCCGCGGGGATCTCCAGGAGGAACCGGGACGGCAGCGATGCCTGGCCCATTCCCCACGTCGCCCGTCGCCAGGCGTGCGACAGGTAGAGCCGGCGCATCGCCCGGGTCATCCCGACGTAGGCGAGCCGCCGCTCCTCCTCCAGCTCCTTCTCGTCGTCGAGCGCCCGACTGTGCGGGAAGACCCCCTCCTCGAGCCCGGCGATGAACACGACCGGGAACTCGAGCCCCTTCGCGGCGTGGAGCGTGATCAGCGTCACCGCGTCGGCATCGCCCTCGTAGGAATCCTGGTCGGCGACGAGCGCGGTCTCCTCGAGGAGGCGGTCGAGAGCGTCCTCGGGGGTCAGGTCGTCGTAGCGGGTCGTGACCGAGCGCAGCTCGAGGAGGTTCGCCCAGCGCTCCTCGCCGTCCTCGGACCCGTCGGCGAGCATCGCCCGGTAGCCCGACGCCTCGAGCGTCTCGTCGAGCAGCTCCGGCAGGGCGAGCACGCCGACCCGCGACCGGAGCCGCCGGACCAGGCCCGCGAACTCCGCCAGCGACGTCCGCGCCCGCGGCACGAGCCCGTCGACCTCGCCGCGGCCGGCGGCCTCGATCGCCTCCCACGTCGAGATCCCGCGCAGCAGGGAGGCGGCCCGGATGACCTCAATCGTCTTGTCGCCGATCGCCCGCGCGGGGACGTTGATGATCCGCTCGAAGCTGACCGTGTCGGCGTCGCTCCGCAGGACCCGAAGGTAGGCCAGCGCGTCCTTGACCTCGCGCCGGCTGTAGAACCGCGTCCCGCCGACGAGCTGGTAACGGATCCCGTAGCGGAGGAACGATTCCTCGATCGCACGGGACTGGGCGTTCATGCGGTACATCACTGCTATGTCCCGCGCCCGGAGGCTGCCCGCGTCCTCGTCGTCCGCCCGCCGGGTGAGGATCGAGCCACGACCGCCGACCAGGCCCTCGACCTGCCGGGCGATCCACTCGGCTTCCTCCTCCTCGTTGTAGGCCTCGAACCGCTGGATCAGCGCTCCGCCGCTCTTGTCGGTCCAGAGCTTCTTGTCGGTCCGCTCCGTGTTCCGCGAGAC
>DATBPR010000409.1:0-1834 GCA_036561285.1 Candidatus Limnocylindrales bacterium
ACCCGGTCGACGAGATCCACGACCGGGCAAACGTGGTTCGGGATGACCGCGACGATCTGGCCGAGCTCCGGCCTTCGCGCCCCGAGGGGACCGGTCACCACCCCGTGGTAGTCGCTCAGCCGTTCGATCACGAGCTCCGGGTAGCCGGCGATCGCGCCGAAGCCGGTCAGCCAGTCCGCGCGATCCTTGGTCAGCGCCTTCGCCCCGGCGTCGAGGACGATCCGGTCGTGGAAGACGGACACGACCGTCGCGGCGACGGCGACGGCACAGCCCTCGGCCGGGATCGATCCGAGGACCCACTGTTGGCGATCGCCGTAGACCGACGTCCCCGCCCGCATCTCGTTGACGGCGCCGGCGGCCGCGCTGAGGATCGTCGGGGTCGCGCCGGCGCTGATCGTCGTGATCTGGAACCCGGCCCCGCGGAGCGCCTCCGCGGCGGCGGTCAGGGTCCGGACCTCGTCGGCTCCCGCTCGCTCGAGGGCGCCGGGCGCATAGCCGTGGCCGCCGTGGCTGAACACGCCGATGACCTCGAGGCCGGCGTCGCGCGCCGCCCGGGCGACCTGCACAGCGATATCCCGCGACGGCACGCCCGTCCGATGCAAACCCGGATCGACCTCGACGAGGACGCTCAGCCGACGCCCGACCCCGGCGACCGCCTCCGCCAGGCGCCGGGCCCCATCCGCCGAGTCCACCCCGACGCGGAACGCCGGCAGCCGCTCGTGGAGCGCCCGGACGCGATCGCCCTTCGAGCCGCCGGCCCAGATCGGGTAGGCGAGGAACAGGTCGTCGATCCCCGCCTCCGCGAACACCTCGGCCTCGCCGATCGTGCCGACGGTGATGCCCCGCGCGCCGGCGGCCAGCTGCCTCCGGGCGACGGCGACACTCTTGTGCGTCTTGGCATGCGGCCGGACGGCGATCCCCCGCTGGTCCATCGCGGACTGAAGCCGCGTGACATTCGCGTCCACCCGGGCGAGATCGATCACGACCCGCGGCGTGTCGAGCCCGGACGGGAGCGCCGGGAACGTCAGCGCGGTCGCGGGCTCGGCCGTCGACGTCATGGCCGCCGCTCCGGTCGAGCGACGATCGGCGTCCGGAGCGACCCCAGGCGCTCCACGGCAAGGACGACCTCGTCGCCGGCTTCGAGCCATCTCCCCAGCGTTGCGTCCTTGATCTCGAGCAGGCAGCCCGTCCCGACGGTCCCGGACCCGAGCAGGTCTCCCGCGCGCAGGCGCGCGTCCGCGGCCGCCCGCGCGACCATCTCGCCGAACGAGAACTGCGCGTCGGACCAGCGGCCGCGCGAGGTCTCCATCCCGTTGACGGCCGCGGTCATCGCGAGGTCGGGGCCGGTCGCGCCGGCGCGGCGTGCGCCCGCCAGCTCGTCGGGCGTGACGAGCCACGGCCCGATCGTCGAGGCGAAGTCCTTGCCCTTCGCCGGTCCCAGGCGGACGACCGTCTCCTCACGCTGGAGATCGCGCGCGGACCAGTCGTTCAGGATCGTGTAGCCGCCGATCGCCTCCTCGCCGCGCTCCGCTGGCAGGTCGACCGCGGGCGTGTCGATCAGGGCAGTGACCTCCAGCTCGTAGTCGAGCTCCGACGACGCCGCGGGCGCCCAGACCGGATCGTCCGGGCCGCGGATCTCCGAGACGTTGCTGAAGTAGAAGATCGGCAGGCGGTACCAGGCCTCCGGGACGGGATTGCCGCGCCGCGCCCACATCGTCGCGACATGGTCTTCGAAGGCGTAGAAGTCGCGCAGGCTGCCCGGCCGCAGGATCGGCGGTCCGAACTCGAGCTCGTCGCCGGTCGCGACGGCCGGATCGTCGCCGTCGCGGGCTTC
>DATBPR010000410.1:0-1506 GCA_036561285.1 Candidatus Limnocylindrales bacterium
ACGCGTTCGTGATCATGCCCGGCGGGTTCGGGACGCTTGACGAGCTGTTCGAGGCGCTGACCCTCATCCAGACGGGCAAGATCCGCGACTTCCCGGTCGTCCTCGTCGGGACGGCCTACTGGCAGGGGATGCTCGACTGGATGCGGAAGGAGCTCCTCCCGGTCGGCGCGATCAACGATGCCGACATCGGGCTCCTGAAGCTCACCGATGATCCCGACGACGTCGTCGAGATCATCCGCGCCTACGTCGCCAAGGCCCACCCCGAGGACCTGGTCCAGGACGAGATCCGCTAGACGGCGGGCGGTTCCGTTCCCGGCTGGCCCGGGACGTCGAGCTCGATCCGGCCGTCGACGATCCGGAGCGGGTAGTAGCGAAGCCGGCGGACGCGGGTCAGGCGACGCGCCTCGGCCTTCTTCCCGGGCGGATCGACCTTCGGCTCGCGTCCGGCGGGCGACCACGTCGGGACGTACTCGCCGTTCGCATCCAGCCCGCCGGTGGTCGGCATCTGGACGACGGCGCCGGAGCACAGGTCGAAGCGGCCCTCGTGGAGCGGGCAGGCGACGACGCAGCCCTCGAGCTCGCCGATCGAGAGCGGCGCCGACATGTGCGGGCAGCGATCGTCGACGGCGACGAGACCGGCCGGGGTGTGGGCCACGAGGACATCGAGGTCGCCGGCCGTCACCCGGAGCATTGCTCCTTCCGGGAGGTCCGCCACCGGACCGGCGTCGACGGTCGTGACGGGTCCGCCGTTCGTGCCGGCCGCCCGCAGCTCCGCCGGGTAGGCGGCGGGGATCGGGAAGATCGGATGCTCGATCGCCATCGCGACCGATGGTAGCGCCCGGACAGCGAACGACCCCGGTGGGCGGTGCCCACCGGGGTCGTCATCGGAGCCGGATCGCGCCGCCGATGGCGACGCAGGTCGTTGGATCACTCGGCCGCGGGAACCGCCGGTCGTCCGCCGTCGGCAGCGGCTGCGCCGGCCGGATCGGCCTTGGTTGCCGCGGCGGCCGACTGGGCTGCCGTTTCCTGCCGAAGCTTGAGCTCCTTCATGCCCGAGGCGGCGATCGCGGCGATGAGCGCCGCGGCGACTCCGATCACGAAGGATTGCGCGACCGCGAGGCTGAAGGCCGAGTGGATGCTGCTCACGAACTTCGTGATGTCATCCAGAGGCATCGTCGGGAAGGCCGCCTGAAGCTTTGTCGCGAGGTCGCCCGTCCCGATCAGCTGGTTGAAGTCCAGCGAACCGGACTGGGCCGCTGCTCCGACCTGGGCGAGCGACGCCTGCGACATGCCCGACGCGACCACCTGTTCCGGAAGCTGCTTCGTGATCTCGCTGGCGAAGACCGTCCCGACGATCGCGAGGGCCACCGTGCCGCCGATCTGGCGGAAGAACGTCAGGTTCGAGGTCGCGACGCCGAGCATGTTGAACGGCACCGCGTTCTGGACGACGAGGGTGAAGACCGCGAACGTCGGGCCGACGCCGAGGCCGGCGATGAACATCCAGAG
>DATBPR010000411.1:0-2459 GCA_036561285.1 Candidatus Limnocylindrales bacterium
GCGCTGCCGAGGAACGGCCGCCACAGGAACCACTGGTCGAGGGTCTGCTCGCCGTGGAGCGGGTGGCCGCCGCTCAGGCCGTAGTCGCGCTCGAGGTCGAGCGGCGTGATGACCTCCCGGGCGCGAACGCTCGCGGCGAGGCCCGGTGCCAGCCCGTCCAGGACGCCGACGACGCGATCGCCGAACGCATCCGCGCGGCCGTTCGTGTCCCACGAGCCCTCCCGGAGCTCGCGCGGCGCGTACTGGGCGAGGATGCTGATCACGTGTGTGCCCGCGGGGGCACCTTCGACCAGGGACGGGTCCACCAGTGAGGGGATGGTCGCCTCGAGCACGGGCGTGTCCGACGTCCGGCCGTACTTCGCGGCGTCGAAGGCCCGCTCGATCGCGTCGATCCTCGGCGCAGCGAGGATCCGGCCGCGCAGGACCTGCTCGTCGGCACCCTCGGCCGCGGGGAACCGCGGCAGCCGATCGACGACGAGGTTGACCTTCGCGACGACGCCGGGCGTCCGGTAGTTGCCGGCCCGCCAGCGCATCGTCGGGCCGAGCGTGACGGGGTCGATGAGGTCGACGAGCGTCCGCTTCGGGTCGAGCCCGGAGACGATCGTCGTCGCGGCGATCTCCTCACCGGACGACAGGACGACGCCCGTGACACGGTTGTCTCGGGCCGTGATCGCGTTGACCGCCGCGCCGCAGCGGATCTCTCCGCCAGCCGCCCGGACCGCGGCCGCGAGCGCCTCGCTCAGCGCTCCGGGCCCGCCGATCGCGAACACGGTCTGGCCGGCGGCGCCGCCGTCGGTGCCGGCCGAGTCGCCGAGCAGGATTGCGGTCGAGCCCGCGGACCACGGGCCGAGGAACGAGGACCGGACGCCGCGCCAGGCGACCGCCGCCCGGAGCGGGTCCGTCTCGAACGCCTCCGCGACGAAGTCGGCGACCGCCATCGGCAGCACACGCAGGATCGTGTGGGCGTCGTCCTTGCCGAGGCCGCGAAACGTCCGGCCGAGCTTCAGCCCCGTCAGCGCGTCGTCGAGGCCCGGCGCCTTGATGTCGGGCGGGGTGCCGCCGGCCAGCTCGGCGAGGAACGAGCCGAGCGACCGAACGAGCCGGTCAAAGCGAGGCCAGGCGTCAGCGTCGGCCGCACTCCGCGCGCGGAGCCCCTCGACGGTGCGGGCCTGGTCGCTCCACAACGTGATCGCCCGGCCGTCCGGCCCGGGCGCGAACATGCGGACGTCCGGCGCGACGAGCCGAAGACCGTGGCTCTTCAGATCGAGATCGCGGACGACGGATGGCCGGAGGCGGCCGACGGTATCCGCGAGCCGCGGCACCCGGACCCCGCCGAGCTCGGAGGTCTCGGCCGCGCCGCCCACATGGTCCCGGGCCTCGAGGACCAGGACGCGCCGGCCGGCCCGGGCGAGGTAGGCCGCCGTGACGAGGCCGTTGTGGCCGCCGCCGACGACCACCGCGTCCCAGGTGCGGGTGTCGGTCGCCATCGTCAGGCCGCCCGCCGGCCGCGCGCCTTCAGGACCTCGAGCGCGGCGATCCGTCCGTTCGCGCCCATGATCCCGCCGCCTGGATGCGTGGACGACCCGCACAGCCAGAGGTCGCGGACGGGCGTCCGGAAGCGGGCGTGGCCCGGCGTCGGCCGGTTGAAGAACAGCTGCTCGAGTGTCAGCTCGCCCTGGAAGATGTTGCCTTCGGTCAGGCCGGTCGTCCGCTCGATGTCGAGCGGCGTCTGGACGTTCCGGTACAGGATCACGTCCTTGATGTTCGGAGCGAACTCGGCGATCCGGTTCACCACGGCGTCACCAAACGCCTCGCGCTGGTCGTCCCACGACCCGAGCTCGGGCGCCAGGTGGTACGGCGCGTACTGGACGAAGCAGCTGATCACATGCTTGCCCGGCGGCGCCATCGACGGGTCGACGAGGGTCGGGATGATCATGTCGATGTACGGCTTCGAGCTGAACCGGCCGTACTTCGCGTCGTCGTAGGCCTGCTCCATCTCGTCGACCGACGGGCTGAAGGAGATCGCGCCGCGGAGGTGCTCGCCCGGGCCGGGGAGGCAGGTGAAGTCGGGCAGCCGGTCGACTGCCATGTTCACCTTGCCGGACGAGCCGCGGAACTTGAACCGGCGGACCTCGTCCTCGAAGCCGGGCTCGAGGGTTCCTGACTCCAGCAGTGACAGATAGGTCCGGCGCGCGTCGACCGAGGACAGGACGACGTCCGCCAGGATCTCCTCGCCGGAGCCAGCCAGGACCACGCCGACCGCCCGGCCGTCGCGGACGAGGATCCGCTCGACGGGCGCCTCGGTCCGGATCTCGGCGCCCAGCGCCTGCGCCGCGCTGCCGATCGCGTTCGAGATGCCGCCGGTCCCGCCCTTCGGGATCCCCTACGCCCGGAACGCGCCGTCGATCTCGCCCATGTAGTGGTGGAGCAGGACATAGGCCGTGCCGGGCGAGCGGACC
>DATBPR010000412.1:0-15959 GCA_036561285.1 Candidatus Limnocylindrales bacterium
CGGCGCGAAGATCTACGTGGACTCCGGCAACTACGAGCCGGCCCTGAACAAGGCCCTGATTGCCGCGGGCTACGACGACCTGGCGAAGGCCAAGGCCGAGGCGAAGTCCCGTGGCAAGCTCCTCGGGCTCGGGCTGTCGACCTACATCGAGGTCTGCGGCGTCGCGCCCTCGAAGTGGATCGGCGCGGTCGGCGAGGGCTGGGGCGCCGCGATGTGGGAGTCGTCCAACATCCGCGTCCACCTCACCGGCAAGACGGTCGTCACGATGGGCACCCAGCCGCAGGGCCAGGGGCACGAGACGACGTACGCCCAGGTGGTGTCGCACGAGCTCGGGATCCCGATGGAGGACATCGTCGTCCAGCACTCCGACACGCAGGGCACGCCGTTCGGCTACGGCTCGTACGGCAGCCGGACCTCGTCGGTCGGGATGACGGCCGCGATCAAGGCGACCGACAAGATCAAGGCCAAGGCCCGCCGCTACGCCGCCCACATGCTCGAGGCGGCGCCGGAGGACATCGAGATCATCGGCGCCGAGTACCGCGTCAAGGGCTCGCCCGAGAAGAAGAAGACGCTCCAGGAGATCGCGTTCGCGATCGACCTCGCGTTCGACGCGCCCGAGGGGATGGAGCCGTACCTCGACGAGACGGCCTACTACGACACGCCGAACTGCACCTGGCCGTTCGGGACGCACATCGCGATCGTCGAGGTCGACGAGGACACCGGCGAAGTCGAGCTGACGCGATACATCGCGGTCGACGACGTCGGCAAGAAGATCAACCCGCTGATCGTGGACGGCCAGCTCCACGGCGGCATCGCCCAGGGCGTCGGGCAGGCCCTCTGGGAGACGGCCATCTACAGCGACGAAGGCCAGCTCCTGTCGGGCTCGATGCTCGATTACGCGCTGCCGCGGGCCTCGTACCTGCCGAGCTTCGAGCTCGACGAGACCGTCACCCCGTCGCCGGTCAACCCGATCGGCGTGAAGGGCGTCGGCGAGGCCGGCTGCATCGCTTCGACCGCCGCGGTAGCCAACGCCGTCAACGACGCGCTCGGCCCGCTCGGCATCACCCATCTCGACATGCCGTTCACGGCCCAGACGGTGTGGCGGGCCATGCGGTCGGCGAAGGGAGGCCAGGCATGATCCCGGCGGCGTTCGGCTACACCCGAGCGGCCAACCTGTCCGACGCGGTCGCGGCGGTCGGCGGCGGCGCGAAAGTCCTCGCTGGCGGGCAGAGCCTGCTGCCGCTGCTCAAGCTGCGGCTGGCCTCGGCCGACCAGCTGATCGACATCGGCCGGATCGCCGAGCTCAAGGGCTACCGTCACACGGCCGATGGCGGCGTCGAGATCGGCGCGCTCACGACCTACGCCGAGTGGCAGGCGGCGACCGACCTGCCGGAGGTGGCCGCGGCCATCGGGCTGATCGCCGACGTCCAGGTCCGGAACCGGGGGACGGTCGGTGGCGCGATCGCCCATGCCGATCCGGCGTCCGACGCGACGGCGATCGTGCTGGCGTTCGAGGGCAATGCGGTCCTGCGCGGACCCGGCGGCGAACGGGTGGTGCCGCTCGACGGGTTCTTCGAGGGTCCGTTCCAGACCGGGATCCACCCGGAGGAGATCCTCGTGGCGATCCGTCGCGGCCCGCTCCGGCCGGGCACGACGTTCGCGTACCGGAAGCTGGCGCAGAAGGCCTCCGGCTATCCGATCGTCGGCATCGCGGCGACGCTCGTGACCGAGGGCGGGACGATCACGCACGCCGCCATTGGCGTGACCGGGGTCCACGAGCACGCCTACCGGTCGGACGCTGTCGAAGCCGAGCTGGTCGGTTCGGACGGGTCGCCGGCGGCGATCGCGGCGGCTGCGGCCCACGTGACCGACGAGGTCGAGGTCAACTCGGACATCCACGCTGACGCGGAGTACCGCGCGGCGATGGCGGTCGTGTACACGCGCCGCGCGATCGAGGGCGCCCTCGGCCGCTAGGTCGGGGACGTCCATGCTCCGCGGGTGCGACTCGAGCGCCTGACCCCCGGATCCCACGCGCCGCACCGGCTCGAGGGATCCGTGCTCGCCCGCGACCTGTTCGTGGCGGGCGAGCGATGGTCGAAGGGCCGGCGCCTGTCGCGGGCGGACCTCGACGCGTTCACGACGGCGCCGCCGTCCGCGATCGGCGCGGTGACGGTGATCGTCCTCGACGACGGCGACCTCCACGAGGACGACGCGGCGCGGCGGCTGGCCGCGGCCGTCGCGGGGCCCGGCCTGACGAGCCGTGGACCGGTCCAGAGCCGGGTCGACCTCGTGGCGACGGATCCGGGCGTGGTCCACGTCCGGACGGCCGACCTCGAGCGGCTGAACCGCCTCGATCCCCTCGAGGTGTTCACGCGGCTCGATGGTTCTGTCGTCGAGGCGGGCGATCTCGTCGCGAGCGTCAAGGTCGCCCCGCACGTCGTGAGCGGCGCCGTCGTCGACGAGGGTGTCCGGCTTGTCCGGAACGGCGCCCGGCCCGTGGTCCGCGTCGCGCGGTTCGTGCCGCGGGACGTGGCGGTCGTCGTGAAGGAGTCCCTCCGGCACGCCGATCGGCCGCGGTTCGAGGCGAGCGTCCGCGCGAAGGTCGAGAGCCTCGGCTCGCGGATCACCGGGATCGCCTACGTGGGCGACGAGGACGTGGCGGTCCGCGAGGCGCTGGCGCGGGCCGCGACCGGGCGTGGCCGGGCGGACGTCGTCCTCACCGCCGGCGGCCGCTCGACCGATCCGTCGGACGCGTTCTTCACCGCGATCGACGCCCTCGGCGGCCGGCTCGTCCGGCAGGGTGTTCCCGCCCATCCCGGCTCGATGCTCTGGCTCGCCCGGATCGGGCGGACGGCGGTCCTGGGTCTCCCGACGTGCGGCGCGTATTCGAAGGCGACCGCTGCCGACCTCCTGCTGCCGCGGCTCCTCACCGGCGAGCCGCCGACCCGCCGGACCGTGTCGGCGCTAGGCCACGGCGGCGTCCTGACCCGCGAGATGCGCTTCCGCTTCCCGGCCTACGCCCGCGAGCTCGAGGCACCGGACGGCTGAGCCTGCGGCTCGGCCCGAGACGGGCCCGGGACGGATTCCTCGTATGCTCGGGGCTCGATGCCCACGATCGCGCGCCCGAGCGGCGCCGCCTGGCCCGACGCTGCGCCGCCCACAGCCGACGATCCGCTCGTCGGCCGGGAGGTGCTGGTCGCCGACCTCACGAGCGCCTTCCAGGACGGGGCGGCCCATGTCGTCCTGAGCGGCCTGGGGGGCGTCGGCAAGACGCGGATCGCGACCGAGGTCGCGCGGCGGTTCGGTGATGCCTTCGGCGGCCGCGTCGCCTGGGTCGACCTGACCCCGGCCTGCCGGGACGCCGGGATCGAGCCGGAGATCGCGACGGCCTTCGGCCTCCGTGGCGCCGGGCTCGACGAGATGTCCGACGCCCTCGCGGAGGCCGTCGGGTCCGCGCCCGCGCTCCTCGTCCTGGATGCCGTCGAGGTCGTCCTCCACGACCTGGGGCTCCTCGATCTCGTGGCCGAAGCCAGCTCGGGGCTCCGTCTGCTGATGACGAGCCGGATCGCGATCGAGCGGCCCGGTCTCCGTTCCGTGGCGGTCGCGCCGCTGCCCGTTCCGGGCGCGCACGCCGGCGCAGCCGAGGTCGCCGCCAGCCCGGCCGTCGAGCTCCTCCTCGACCGTGCCGCGTCCGCCGGTGCCGAGGTGGCGGTCACCGACGCAAGCGCGCCCGCGATCGCCCGCCTCGTGCAGCGTCTCGACGGCCTCCCGCTCGCGATCGAGCTGGTCGCGCCGATGCTCCGGGCCCTGCCGCCGCATCTCGTCGTGGACCGGCTGGGACGCGAGCTCGTCGGGGTCGAGACGACGATCGCATGGAGCGTCGACCAGCTGCCACCCGACACGCAGCGGCTGTATCGCCGGCTGGCAGTCTTCGTCGGCGCGTTCGGCCTGGACGACCTCGCGGCCTATGTGGCTCGGTCCATCGCACACGGGCTCGCCCCGCTGGGGCCGGACTTCGGCGACGATCTCGACCGGCTCGTCGCGGCCGGTCTCGTGCGCCGGCGGGCCTCCGCCGACCCGGACGCCGCAGCCCGCTTCGAGCTGCCGGCCCTGGTCCGGGAGGATGCCGAGCGGCGTCTGGAGGAGAGCGGCAGCCACACGGCCGCCCACTGGGCCCACGCGATGTGCCTGCTCGACGTCGCGGAGGAGGCCGACGGGCAGCTCCAGGTCCGGTCCAATCTCGCGCCTCTCGAGCGGATCGACGCGCTCCATGACGACCTCGTCGCGGCGCTCGATCGAGCCCGGCAGGCCCACGAGGGCGCCTTCATGGTCCGCCTCGCCGGAGCCCTGGCCGAGTACTGGCGGTCGCGCGGTCGCCTGGCGGAAGGCCGGATCTGGCTCGACACCGCGCTCCGGCTCGGGCCGCCGGAACGCACCGCGGACCGCGCGAGGGCGCTTCACGGGGCGGGCATGCTCGCCAACTGGCAGAGCGACTTCAGCCGCGGCCGCCGGCTGCTCGAGGAGGCGCTCGCGATTCGCCTCGAGCTCGGCCGCCGCGCGGAGGCCGCCGCTACGCTCAACCAGCTCGCGCTGATCGCCCTCGAGACCGGCAGCCTGCCCGACGCCGAACGCCACGCCCGCGACGGGCTGGCGATCCGTCGCGACCTCGGCGATGAGGCGGCCGTCGCGGCCTCCCTGAACACGCTCGGCGGCGTGCTCCAGTTCGAGGGGCGCGGCGACGAGGCGCGCGGCCTGCTCGAGGAGAGCCTCGCCACCAGGCGCCGGCTCGGCGACGACGCGGGCGCGTCGGTCTCGCTCGGCAACCTCGGGCTCCTGGCCCGCGACGCCGGCGATCTTCCCGGCGCGGAGGCGATCCTCCGCGAAGCCGTCGCGACGCGGGAGCGGCTCGGCGATCGCCAGCGGGTCGCCGTCGTTCGCCACAACCTCGCCCTCGTCCTGTTCGATGGCGGCGACCTGGACGGGGCTCGGACGGAGCTCGAGGCCGCCCTCGCGATGGCCCGCGAGCTCGGCGACAAGCTGGAGGCGTCCAACGCGCTGTCGGATCTCGGGTTCGTCGAAGGAACGGCCGGGCGGTTGGACCAGGCCGCCGCCCGGCAGGCCGAGGCGCTGACCCTGGCCGGGCGGATCGGCGCCCGCGGGATCGTCGCACAGGCGCTCGATGGCGCCGCCTGCATCGCCGCGTCCCGGGGCGACCGGACCACCGCGGCGACGCTCTGGGCGGCCGCGGCGAGGATTCGGTCGGAGGCCCACGCCGCGCTGCTTCTCGCGGACCGGCGGCGAATCGAACGGGAGACGGACGCGGCCCGAGCATTGACCGACGCGGAGACCTGGGATGGCGCGTGGCGAACGGGAGTGGACCTCGACGACGAGGCGGCGATCGCGCGCGCCCTCGTCGCGCTCGGCGCATCCGTTCCGTCGCCGCGCGCGGCCGGCAGGGTCGCGGTGTAGGATCGCCGCCATGTCCCAGGTGGCCGATCCCTCGCCGAGCACGCCCGGCGACGCCCTCGAATCCGTCGACGCGATCGTCGCCCGCTTCCGCGAGCGCGACTACGTCTGCGACCGCTCGCTCGCGACCGCGGTCTTCCTCGGCCTGCGGCTGGGGCGCCCGCTGCTCCTCGAGGGCGAGGCCGGCGTCGGCAAGACGGAGCTCGCGAAGGTCCTCGCCGCGTCCCTCGGGGCGCGGCTGATCCGTCTGCAGTGCTACGAGGGCCTAGACGTCAACGCCGCGGTCTACGAGTGGAACTACCCGCGGCAGATGCTCGAGATCCGGCTGCTCGAGGCCCGCGGCCAGGCCGAGCACGTCAAGGCCCACGACATCTTCGGGCCGGAGTTCCTCATCAAGCGTCCGCTCCTCCAGGCCCTCGAGGCCGACGAGGCCGGCGAGCCGCCGGTCCTCCTGATCGACGAGATCGACCGGGCCGACGAGGAGTTCGAGGCGTACCTCCTCGAGATCCTCTCGGACTTCCAGGTCACCGTGCCGGAGATCGGCACGATCAAGGCGGCCCGGCCGCCTCGGGTGATCCTCACCTCGAACCGGACCCGCGAGGTCCACGACGCCCTGAAGCGTCGCTGCCTGTACCACTGGATCGACTACCCGACGGCCCAGAAGGAGTTCGAGATCGTTCTCGCCCGGGTTCCCGAGGCGCCGGAGCGGCTCGCCCGGGAGGTCGTCGGCTTCGTCCACCGGCTCCGCGAGGCGGATCTCACGAAGGTCCCCGGGATCGCCGAGACGCTCGACTGGGCCGCGGCGCTCCTGTCGCTCGGCTCACGCGAGCTGACGGGCGAGGTCGTCGACGAGACGCTCGGCGTCGTCCTCAAGTACGAGGAGGACATTCGCCGGGTCCGCGGCGACACCGCCCGCGCCTATCTCCAGGAGGCGGGCGCGAACGCCTGACGGTCCGGACGATGACGACCCCGCGTGATCCGCACGATCCGGCGATCATTCGCGCGCCGTGGGGTCCGGAGGTCGACGGGCGGCGCCTCCTCGCCGAGAGCGTCGGGTTCGGCCGGGCGTTGCGTGCGGCCGGGCTTGCCACGGATCTCGGCGCCGCGGTCGACTTCGCCCGGGCCCTTGGCCTGATCGACATCGGCGAGCGCCAGACGGTCCGGGCCGCCGGTCAGGCGGTCTTCGTCCGGCGGCGCGACGACCGCGAGGTCTACGACCGGGTCTTCGCGCGCTGGTGGCGGCGGCGCGGCCGGAAGCGCTCCAACCCGGACGGCCCGACCGTGGCCGGCGAAGCGGAAGACGGCGTCGAGGCCGAGGACGGCGTCGGAGCGCCGGCCGGCGAGGCGGGGACGCTCGGCGACGACGCGAACTCGATCGACGGGATCCCGATGCCGATCTCGTCGGACGAGGACGACGGCGGCGAGGTCGACGCGGTGATCGCCGCCCCGACGGCGTACTCCTCCAGCGAGCTCCTGCGCCACCGCGACTTCGACCGGATGACCGCCGCCGAGCTTCGCGACGCGGAGCGTCTCGTCGACCTGCTCGAGCCGCGGCTGGAGCTGCGCCGGACCCGCCGCTACGAGCTCCACCATCACGGCCGGCTGCTGGCGCCGCGGACGATGCTCCGGCGCAACCTCGCGACCGGCGGCCAGTTCACCGAATGGGTCTGGCGCCGCCCGACGAAGCGCCCGCGCCAGATCGTGGTGCTGTGCGACATCTCCGGCTCGATGGAGCGGCATTCGCGGCTGCTCCTCCGGTTCGTCCAGGCGCTGTCGGCGGCCTCGTCGGTCAAGACGGAGTCCTTCGTGTTCGGGACCCGGCTGACCCGGGTCACCCGGCTGCTGAAGGATCGCGACCGGGATCGGGCGCTGGCGCGCGTCGCCGATTCAGTCAACGACTGGGCGGGCGGGACGCGGATCGGCGAGTCGTTCCGCGAGTTCAACCTGCACTGGGCCCGGCGAACGCTCCGGACGTCCGGCGTGGTGATCATCGTCTCCGACGGCTGGGACCGGGGCGACCCGGCGCTGGTCGCGACCGAGACGGCGCGCCTGCGCCGCAACTGCCACCGCCTGGTCTGGCTCAACCCGCTGGCCGGGACGCCCGGCTATGAGCCGCTCGCCGGCGGGATGCGGGCCGCGCTGCCCTACGTCGACGACTTCGTCCCCGCCGGAACCGTCGCGAGCCTGGAGCGCCTCGGCGAGATCCTCGCCGGCATCCGCTCCAGCGACGTCCGGCGCGGTGGCGAAGCGGCCGCCTCGGCCGACGCCGGGGACCGGCTCTCCAGCCAGGCGATCCGGTCGGCGCCGCCCGTGCCGCTCGAGCTGTCCGTCGATCCCGCGACCGCACGACCCCTGAGCCCCGGAGGTGCCACCCGATGAAGGAGCTGCTCGAGACGCTCGACGGCTGGACCGCCGAGGGAGTCGGTGCCGGCCGCGCGGTCGTCGTCCGGACGTTCGGCAGCGCGCCGCGACCGGAGGGCGCCGTGCTCGTCCGCGCCGACGACGGGCGGATCGCGGGATCGGTCAGCGGCGGTTGCGTGGAGGGCGCCGCGGCCACCGAGATCGAGCGGGCGCGCGCCGACGGGCACAGCCGGGTGATCCGCTACGGGATCAGCGACGAGGAGGCGTGGGACGTCGGACTGGCCTGCGGCGGGACGATCGACGTGCTGATCGAGCCGCTCGTGGCGGCCGTGGCCGTCGCCGGAGCCCGCGATCGGGGCCGGGCCGTCGCGACGATCCTGCCCGCCGACGCGCCGCCGAGCGACTTCGGACGCCACGAGCCGGGGGAGGGGAGCGCCCCTGAGAGGCCCATCACGATCGAGACGGACGGGTCGATGGACGGCTCGCTCGGGTCCGCGGAGGCCGACGCGGCGCTGCGGACGGCGGCCTCGGACGCCCTGCTCCGGGGAACGTCGCGGACCGTGTCGATCGGCGATCGCCAGGTGTTCGTCGAGGCGTTCCCGGTCCGGCCGCGTCTCGTGATCGTCGGCGCGGTCGAGGTCGCCCGCTCGCTCGCCGTGTTCGCGAAGGAGCTGGGCTACGAGGTGGTCGTCGTCGATGGCCGGGCGTCGTTCGCGACGCCGGAGCGGTTCCCGCCGGACCGGGTCGACCGGCTCGTCGTCGGCTGGCCGGACGAGGTCGCGGACGAGATCGGCCTTGGTCGCGACGACGCCGTCGCGGTCCTGACCCACGACGTGAAGTTCGACGAGCCGGCGATCGTCGAGGCGCTTCGCCGGAGCTGCCGCTATGTCGGCGCCGTCGGCTCGAAGAAGACCCAGGGCGACCGGCGGGCGCGCCTGCGCGAGGCGGGCGTGACGGACGAGGAGCTCGGGCGGCTGCGCGGCCCGGTCGGGCTCGACCTCGGTGGGCGGAACCCGTCCGAGACGGCGCTCGCGATCATCGCCGAGGTCGTCGCCGAGCGGTACGGCGGGAGCGGGACACCGCTGGTCGACAAGGCCCGCGCCGCCCAGCCCGTGGCGGTCGCGTGACAACGGTTGCGCCCGCGCTCGCGATCGCCCGGGCCGCGTAGGTCGTGCGTGTCGGCGGGGTGGTGCTCGCCGCGGGCGCCGGGTCGCGGTTCGGCGGCGACAAGCTCGGCGCATCGCTCGACGGCCGGCCCCTCGTCCGCCATGTGATCGACGCGGCGACCGCCGCGGGGCTCGACCCGATCGTCATCGTCCTGCCGCCCGCGGGCGTCCTCGACGGGATCGACCTGGCGCCCGCTCGCCGAGTCGTGAACGAGACGCCCCAGGAGGGCCTCTCGAGCTCCGTCCGGCTCGGGATCCGGGCGCTCGAGGACGACCCGGTCGACGCGGCGGTGATCCTGCCGGGCGACCAGCCCCGTGTCCGCCCGGACGTGATCCGCGCGCTCGTCGCCGCCGCGGAGGAGCGCGACGATCCGCCGTTCGTCGTCGCCCGCTACGCCGCGGACGCCGCCCCCAACCCGGTCCTCGCCCGCCGCGAGATCTGGCGCCTCGCCGACGAGCTGGCCGGCGATCACGGCTTCGGGCCGGTGCTCGGGACGCATCCGGAGCTGGTCCGGGACGTGCCGTTCGATGGCGCCAACCCGGACGTCGACACCCGCGCCGACCTCGACCGGCTCGCCGAGCCGTCGTCCTCTGCTGCGCACGCCAAAGCCGGGGCCGGCCCGGGCGACGTATCGTGAGGCGATGACGACCGCGACCGCCGCCGAGCTCGAAGCCGTCTGGGCCGAACGGGTCCGGCAGAACCGTGACCAGGTCGACCTCATCCGCGAGGTGCCCGATCGCGACTTCTACGCGCCGGTCTCGTCCCTCTTCGTCGCCGATCCCCGCCGCACCGGCGAGGAGGCGCTCGAGGCGCTGCTCCGCCTCGCCGCGCCGACCGATCGCTGGCTCGACATCGGCGCGGGTGCCGGCCGCTACGCGCTTCCGCTGGCCATCGAGGTCGCCGAGGTGATCGCCGTCGAGCCGTCCGCGTCGATGCGCAACGCGCTGCGGACCGGCAAGTCCGAGCACGGCCTCGCCAACCTCCGGATCGTGGCCGGCGCCTGGCCCGCCGCGCTCGCCGATCTCGGCGACCCTCCGGTCGCGGACGTGGCATTCATCGCCCACGTCGGCTACGACATCGAGGAGATCGGGCCGTTCCTCGACGCGATGGACACTGCCGCGTCCCGGATGTGCGTCGCGATGCTGACGGATCGCAGCCCCGCGTCGGTGGCGGACCCGTTCTGGCCGGAAGTGCACGGCATGGAGCGGATCCCGCTGCCCGCCTTGCCGGAGCTGGCCGAGCTGCTCCGCGCCCGCGGCCGGCAGACCGACATCGTCCGGGTCGAGCGGGCGCCGCGGACCTTCGATTCGTTCGACGGCCTGGCGACCTTCATCCGCCGCCAGCTCTGGATCGCGGACGATGGCGAGAAGGAGCAGCGGTTCCGCGAGGCGCTCGGTCGCATGGCCCGCGAGACCGATGACGACGGCTGGACCCTGGCGACGCCGCCGGTCGGCTCGATCGGCATCGTGACCTGGACGCCCGCCGGCTGATCCGCCGCCGTTCGCGCCCGATCGCCCGTGCTCCGCCGCTTCCGCCGCCCACACTACGAATCCGTCGTCCGGCGCGATCTCGGCATGCGATGGCTGGCCATCCTGCTCGTGCTGCTCGCCGGCACGATGGCGATCCTCTTCGTGATCGGCCGGATCGACACGGCGCGCCGGTCCGGAACCGCCGCGATCGCCATCCTCCACATTCGCGATTCCAGCCGGCCGACCCGGGCTATGCCCAGACGCCGCAGGGCAACCAGATCGAATACACCTACGCCGTCGAAGGCGTGACGTATCCCGGCGCCGACTTCCGCACCTGGACGGATGTGACGGCACACCATCCGAAGATCTGCTACGAGCCCCGCGACCCATCGAACCATCTGCTCGTCGACGGATCGGTCCGCTGCGGGATCGATCCCGGACCTTGACGGCCACCAACGAGGCGGCGTCACCCAGCCCCGGCCCCCGGCTGCAACTGAGGTGCCTTCGCGCGAACCGGGATCGAGGTTCCTAGCCGCACGGAGTCGCCCTCGCCGCGAAGGCGATCCACCCGGCAACTCCGAGAAGCCCGAGGGCGATCAGAATCGGCAGCACGCGGGCGCGGTTGCGTTCGAACCACGGCCTGTCGCCAATTCGGTCGCCCACGAACGCCGCGATCCCCGCGATGCCAAAGGCCCAGATCGCGCTGATCACGAGCGCGAGGACGATCCAGGAGCCTGTCTCACAGGAGCCATCGATCGTGAAGGCGGCGACGATCGGGGCGGCAGTCGCCCCGATTACCGTCGACACGATGGCAGTCGACCCGCGGAGCACGGCGCCCGCCGCGAACGGGATCACGATGACGGGCGCGATCAGGATCAGGGCGCTCGGGTCGACGATCGGGATGGCGAGGTCGAGCGATGTCCCGACGAGGCTCAGTCCGACTGCCGTCCCCGTCGCCCCGACGCCGGACAGCAGCCCAGCCCCGACCCGCACCCAGGGGGAGAGCGTCCGCGCTCTCGGCCGCGAACCCGGTTGTCCTCGATCGTTCATCGGATCGGCTCCCAGCGACGCGTCGCGAGGGCCCGCGCAGGACGAAGCCGGCCGGCGCCCTGCGGACGACCGGGCTAACGCACCACGCGGTAGCGCAGGTACACGACGCCCGAGCCGAAGGGACGGGTCTCGACGAGCTCGAGATCGACCCGCTGCTCGCGCCGCGGGAAGTACGAGATGCCGCCGCCGACCAACACCGGGTACACCACGGTCCGGTATTCGTCGATCAGACCCAGCCCGGCCGCCTCGACCGCGAGCGTCGCGCCGCCGATGGCGATGTCGCCGTCGCCCGGCTCGGCACGCAGACGCTCGATCTCCTCCGCGAGCCCGCCCGAGGCCAGACGGGCCATGCCCAGGACTGCCGACAGCGTGGTGGAGAACACGACCTTCGGCAAGGGCTTCCAGAGGGCGGCCCACTCGAGCTCGGCCTCGCCGAGGGACGGATCCTGGTCGGCGGTCTCCCAGTACAGCATCGTCTCGTACAGCCGTCGTCCCATGAGGTGGACGCCGACCTCGCGGATCTCGTCGATCCAGAAGCGGAAGACGTCGGGGTCGAGCGGCGTCCAGTTGAAGCCACCGTCCGGCCCGACGATGTAGCCATCGAGCGACATGCTCATCGAATAGGTCACGCTGCGCATCGGACGTCCTCCTCGGTCACAGGTTCGACGATACCGACCGCCGGGCGCTGCGGAGCACCTCCAACGACGGTTGACATGTGACTATCTAGTCACCTATCGTGACCGCATGGACGACATGGCGGCGATCTTCCGGGCCCTCGGCGATCCGAGCCGGCGCCTGCTCCTCGACCGGCTGTTCGATCGCGACGGACAGACCCTCGGCGAGCTCGCGGCGGCGCTGCCCGCGATGACGCGCTTCGGCGTGATGCGCCACCTCGACGTCCTCGAGGAGGCCGACCTCATCGAGACCCGCCGAGTCGGCCGCGAGAAGCACCACTTCCTCAACCCCGTCCCGATCCGGCTCGTCGCCGACCGGTGGATCGGCAAGTTCGCCGAGCCGGTCGTCGGGCGGATGGCGGAGATCAAGCACGACCTGGAGGCATCAGCCATGCTCGCACCCGATCACGTCTATTCCGTGCTCTTCCGGGCAACGCCGGAGCGGATCTGGAACGCCGTGACCGACGGCGTCGAGACCGAGCGCTACTACTACGGCACCCGGGTCGACTCCGACTGGTCGAACGGCGGCCGCGTCGTCTACGCCTACCCGGACGGATCGGTGGCGGCCGACGGCGAGGTCCTCGACATCGAGCCCGGCCGGTCGGTGACGATGACGTTCCATCCCCGGTGGAGCCCGGAGATCGAGGCAGAGGGCCCGGTCCGGATGACCTGGGCGATCGAGCCGGCCGGACCGGAGCTGTCGAAGCTGACGGTGACGACCTCCGGGATGGTCGAGGGCGGCGCGATCCAGAAGGAGTTCGGCGGCGGGGTCGTCTACATCGTGTCGGGCCTGAAGACGTACCTCGAGACCGGCGAGTCGCTGGGCCGCGAGGCGGCCGAGCCGGAGCCGGTCGCAGCGAGATAGCGCGCGATTGCGCCGGGCGCACGTTGCGTCGGCCGGAAGCCGCTGCGACTCGCCAGGTCGCCGTTTCCGGACCGACGCACATTGCGCCGGACGCACTGGACACCGCCGGCGGCGTCGACATTCCTGCCGAGCCCGGCCGCCGAGCGACGCAACGTGCGTCGGACGCAACGGACGCGGAGCAATTCGCCGCGGACAGACGAAAGCCCGGGCATCGAGCCCGGGCCTTCCGTCGTGCGAGCCGCCGGGACTACATGATCCCGACGACGTGACCCTCCGGATCCGAGAACAGGGCGATCGTCGTCTCGGGCGCGACCTGGGTGAGCGGCATCAGGACCTTGCCGCCCGCCTTGACGGCCTTGTCGAGCGTGCCCTGCGGGTCGTCGGTATGGACGTAGAACGTCACGCCGCCCGGCCCGCCGTCCTGCGACCCACCGATCCCGCCGGTGAGGCCGTCGGCCTGGCGGTACATGCCGTAGCCGCCGGGATTGTTCGTGTCGAGGCTCCAGCCGAACACGTCCTTGAAGAACTGCTGCAGCTTGGCCCCGTCCTTGCCGGTGACCTCGACGTGGATGACCTGGGCTCCCATGGGAGACCTCCTCGCGTCTGACGTTCGGCGGCCCGCTCGGGTCGCCCCCTTGTCATGAGCACGACGAACGGCTCGGCCGGAATCGACATCGCCTGTTCGCAGGCGCGGATCGGCCCATGTTCCACTGATCGGTTTCGAGGCCTCCTCGGCCTCACGAAGCGATCGTTGGATCGCCTGCGGATCATGCCGTCGGCCAGCACGCGGCCTGGATCGTCACGTGTGCCGGACGTCGGTCCAACGGGCCCGTTTCCGACCAGTGGTGCCGCCCGCGTTCCAGGCCGAGCTGAGCGGGACTGCGGGTCGCCGAATGTCCGTCGGCTGTCGAGCATTCGCTGGATGAACCCTGTTGAACGTTGCGTGTTCAACAGCGTTACACTCCCGCCAGCGGACCCCGGACGGATCGCGCGCACCACGGACGCCCCGCGAGCCATCCGCCGGCCCGATCGTCGACACCAGGCAGCCCGTCGCCCAGGGGGGATGACGGCGGGACCGTGAACGCCCCGCTCGTCGGGGTGGGGAGGACGGTCGCGCATGATTCCCGCACCCTTCGAGTATGTCCGGCCGCCGGATCTCGACGGCGTCCTCCGGGCGCTGTCCGACCACGAGGGCGACGCCAAGATCCTCTCCGGTGGGTACAGCCTCCTGCCGCTGCTGAAGCTCCGCCTCGCGCAGCCGGGCCTCCTCGTCGACATCCAGAGCGTGACCGGGCTGGACGGTATCGTCGAGATCGACAACGAGCTCCGGATCGGGGCCCGGGCGACGCATCGCCAGATCCACGAGAACGCGATCATTGACCGCTATCCGCTCCTCCACGATGTCTCGGGCGGGATCGGCGATCCGCAGGTCCGGAACTGGGGAACGATCGGCGGCTCCGTGGCGCACGCGGATCCCGCCTCCGACTGGCCGGCCGCGCTCCTTGCCGTGAATGCCCGGATCGTCTGCCGCGGCAGCGGCGGTGAGCGCGAGATCGAGGCTGGGAGCTTCTTCCTCGACACGTTCACGACCGCGATCGAGCCGACCGAGGTCCTCACGGAGGTCCGCTTCGGCCGCCGGCCGAAGGGCCAGGGCGGCGCCTACGTGAAGCTCGAGCGGCGCGTCGGCGACTTCGCCACCGCCGGGGTCGCGACGGTCGTCCGGCTGGGCGATGGCGGGGCGATCGGGCTCGCCGGGATCGGCGTGACGGGCGTCTCCGGCTCGCCGTTTGCCGCGACGGATGCGGAAGCCCTCCTGCTCGGCAGGCAGCCCTCGGACGAGGCGTTCCGAGCGGCCGCCCAGGCGGCCGCGGCCATGAGCGAGCCGGCCGCGGACGTTCGCGGTCCGGTCGACTACAAGCGGGCGATGGTCGCCGAGCTCACCCTTCGATCGCTGCGCAAGGCGGTCGAGCGGGCCCTGGCGTACGCGTGAGGCAGCAACGATGACGACCCAGCACATCTCCCTGACGGTCAACGGCGAGGCCCGCGAGGCCGACGTCGAGCCGCGTCTCCTGCTCGTCCACCTCCTCCGTGACGTCTTCGGGCTGACGGGCACCCACATCGGCTGTGACACGAGCAACTGCGGCGCCTGCACGGTGCACGTGAACGGCCACAGCGCGAAGTCCTGCACCATGCTCGCGGTCCAGGCCGACGGCGCCGAGATCCGGACGATCGAGGGGATGGCCGACGGGGCGACCCTGCATCCCCTCCAGCAGGCGTTCTGGGACCAGCACGGCCTGCAGTGCGGCTTCTGCACCCCGGGAATGATCATGCAGGCCGCCTGGCTCCTCGATCGGAACCCGAAACCCTCCGAGACGGAGATCCGCGAAGGGATCAGCGGCAACCTCTGCCGCTGCACCGGCTACGTGAATATCGTCAAGGCGATCCAGCAGGCGTCCGGCCAGCTCGACGCGGGCGAATCGGCACCGGTCACGGCTGCCGCGTCCACGGAAGGCCAGGCGGTCACGGCCGAGCCGGCCGCGGCCGGCTGAGCGGGGAGACACGACGATGACGATCGAAGCACCGCTCCAGACCACCCCCGAGGTCGGGGGCATGGGCCATTCCGTCAAGCGCAAGGAAGACCCCCGGTTCATCCGGGGCCAGGGCGAGTACATCGACGACGTGAATCTGCCGGGCCAGCTCTGGCTCGACATCGTCCGCTCGCCGTATGCCCACGCGACGATCAAGGTGATCGACAGCAGCGAGGCCCTGAAGGTCCCCGGCGTGCTCGCCGTTGTGACCGGCAAGGACCTGGAGGGCTACAGGCTTCACTGGATGCCGACCCTGGCGGGCGACATGCAGATGGTTCTCCCGACGGACACCGTGATGTACCAGGCGCAGGAGGTCGCG
>DATBPR010000413.1:0-6307 GCA_036561285.1 Candidatus Limnocylindrales bacterium
TCCGCGCTCACGCACCCTCAGGTGCGCTCGCTTGCGGTGCTCGCCGGCGCCTTGCGCTGACGCACGCCTGCGCGACGAACGCAGTCGCGGGCGCACGAACGCAGTAACGTCGATCTCGTGGCGACCAACCCTTGTGAGCCGGGCTGTGCCTGTGCCGTCGGCAACGAGTTCGGGGCCGACTCCGCCGAGCGGGATCTCAAGGCGTACCGGCGCGACGGGCCGGACCGGACGACGGGCTGGCTCCTCGACGGTCTCCGCGGCGGCGACGATGGGTCGGTCGACGGCCTGACCGTCCTCGACATCGGAGCGGGCGTCGGGGTGGTCCATCTCGAGCTCCTGGCGTCGGGCGCCGCGAGCGCCGTCGACGTGGACGGCTCGCCCGCCTATGTCGCGGTGGCCCGGCGCGAGGCCGACCGCGCGGGAGTCCGCGGCCGGGTCACGTACCTCACCGGCGACTTCGTCGAGCTGGCCCCGTCGCTCGCGCCGGCCGACCTCGTCGCTCTCGACCGGGTCGTCTGCTGCTACCCGGACATGCAGGCTCTCGTCCGCCTGTCCGCCGCCCGAGCCCTGCGTCGGTACGGGCTCGTGTACCCGCGCGACTCGTGGTGGATCCGGGCCGCCAGCGGCGCCTTCAACGGCATGAACCGGCTGCTCCGGCGCCGCTTCCGGTTCCACGCCCACCGGACGGCGGACGTCGAGGCGACCGTGGCCGCGGCCGGGCTCGAGCGGGTGGATCTTCGGCGGACGCTCTTCTGGCAGGTGGCGGTGTTCGAGCGGACCTGAGCCCGCGATGGTCGTAGCCGCATCGCCTCGTCCGGTCCCGCGCCCGATCGCGCCGCGGATGCGGCCACTCGCATCACCCGCATGTGCCAGGCCGGGCACCGAGGCGGCGGGGTCGGCCGGGCGGGAGGTCAGCGTGGCGGGTAGCCGGTGATCTCCATGATCTCCTGGTAGAGGGGCTTCAGCCGCTCGTACATCCGGCGGTAGACCCGCCGGTACAGGTCCTCGTACAGGTGGTGTCGCGCCGGGTCCGGGTCGATCGTCTCCGCGAGCCGCGTCATCTCGCCAACCGCGGCCGGGACCGACGGGTGGATTCCCAGTCCGACCGCGGCGTCGATCGCCGCGCCGAGCCCGGACGTCTCGTGGGTGTGGGGCCGGCCCGTCGGCAGCCCGAAGATGTCGGCTGTCAGCCGGACTGCGGCCGGCGACTGTGCTCCGCCGCCGGAGATCCGCAGCTCGCGGAGCGGCGTTTTCGCCCGCGCCGCCGCCCGCTCGCCACCCTCTCGCAGGGCAAAGGCGAGGCCCTCGAGGATCGCCCGGTAGACGTGGGCCCGGGTGTGGACGTCGCCGAACCCGATCATCGCGCCCTTGGCCTCGGGGCCGGGGACGCGGACGCCGGGCGTCCAGGTCGGCTGGATCACGAGGCCCATCGACCCGGGCTCGGTCGCCCGGACGAGGTCGTCGAAGAGCGCCTCCGGCTCGACCCCGAGGCTCTCTGCCTGGGCGACCTCGGGTGCGCCGAACTGGCGCTTGAACCAGTCCACCAGCCAATAGCCGCGGTAGACCTGGACCTCCAGGCTCCAGGCCCCCGGGACGCCTGACGGATACGGTGGGACGAGCGGCACGGCCTCCACGTAGCGGGTCTGGGTCGTGTTGATCGTCGCGGTCGTGCCGTAGGACAGCGAGGCGACGCCCGGATCGAGGGCGCCCGAGCCGATGACCTCGCAGGCCTTGTCGGCGGCGGCGGCAACGACCGGCGTCCCGGCCGGCAACCCGACGACACCGCCCGCCTCCGCGGTCAGCTCGCCGAGCCGTCCGCCGGGCGGCACGAGCTCCGGCAGCCAGGCCGGGTCGATCGGCGCCGCCTGCCAGCGCCAGTCGCCCGCCTTCGCCCAGCCGAGCGCCTTCGAGTCGAACGGGACGTAGCCGACCTGCGCCGCCAGCGAATCGACGAACCGGCCGGTCAGGCGGTGGGCGAGATAGCCGGAGAGCAGCAGGTAGCGCCCGATCCGCGACCACGTCGCTGGCTCGTTCGCCCGGAGCCAGTTGGCCTCGCAGTCGGCCTGGAACGCGGCGACGGTCCGCCGGACGCGGAGGGCCCGGAAGGCGAGCCCGGTGACGCCGCCGATCTCCGGCACGCCCTCGGCGCGCCGCTGGTCCAGCCAGACGATCGCCTGCCGCAGGGGAACACCCGCGGCATCCGTGACGACGACCGTCGCCCGCTGGGTCGTGAGCGCGACGCCGGCGATGGCGTCCGGACGGGCGACGCCCCCGGCCCACAGCGCGGTGCACGCCTGGCCGATCGCCCGCCAGTAGAGGTCCGGATCCTGCTCCGCCCAGCCCGGCTGCGGGGAGACGTACGGCTCGATCGGGATCTTCGTGCGGGCGACGAGATTCCCGCGCGGGTCGAACACCAGGGCCCGGACGCTCTGGGTCCCGACATCGAGTGCGAGCAGGTGATCGGCCGTCACGGCAGGAGGACGCCCGGATTGAGGATGCGGTCCGGGTCGAGCCGCGCGGCGATCCCGGTCAGGAGGTCGAGCCCGAGCTCGCCCTTCTCGGCCGCGAGCCACGGCCGGTGGTCGCGCCCGACGCCGTGCTGGTGGCTGATCGTCCCGCCGTGTCGAACGATGACCTCGCTGGCCGCCGTCTTCAGGACGCGCCACCGGTCCAGCGTCTCATCCGGGTCCGCCGCGATCCGGAAGAGGTACGTCGCATACAGGCTCGACCCGCTCGGGTAGACGTGCGACAGGTGGCTGAAGGCGTGGACCCGCTCGCCCCGGTCGTCGAGGCCGTGGCGGAGCGTCCGGCCGAGCTCCGCCGCGAGGTCCGGCAGCCGGGTCCAGCCGACGGCCGTCTCGAGCGTGTCGACGGCGTAGCCGAGGTCCCAGAGCGCGTCCCGCAGGTCCGGCGTCCGGAATCGGCTCCGGAGCCACTGCCGCCCGAACGAGCCGCCAACTCCGGTCCCGCCGTGCCGTCGCACGATCGATCCGACCTCGCGGGCCGCCGTCTCGACGATCCGCTCCTCGCCGCGGGCGATGACGAGGAGCAGGCACGGCTCCGGGCCGATCCGGCGCATCCGCAGGTAGCCACGGAGTGCCCGGAGGCCGCGCGACTCGCCGGCCAGGGCCAGCGTCGTGGCGGTCTCGATCGGGGTCGAGAGGCGGACCATCGCGAGCGGCAGACCGGCGCGGGCGACCTCGCGGGCCGCCTCGACCGCGCGCGGCCACTCCCCGAGGAACCACGCCGGGACGCCCTCGACGCGCGGCTTTGCGACCGCCCGCACGGTCGCCCGGGTGAGGATGCCGAACCGGCCCTCCGACCCGAGCACGAGCTGGCGGAGATCGGGCCCGGCCGCGGACGCGGGGTGGGGCGGCAGGTCGATGGTCCCCGCCGGCGCCACGAGCCGACCGCCGGCGAACAGCGCCTCGATCCGGCCGAACCCGGTCGACTCCTGCCCGGCGCTGCGCGCCGCGACCCAGCCGCCGACCGTGGACCGTTCCCACGACTGCGGAAGGTGGCCGAGGGTGAGGCCGTACTGCGTCAGCGCGTCCTCGAGGGCCGGCCCGAGCGTGCCGGCGCCGAAGGTCGCGAGACCGCTCGGCTCGTCGAGGTCGAGGAGCCCTCCGAGCCGCTCCGTCGCGAGCGTCAGGACCGGCCGGTCGTCGTCGGGGTCCGGCGTCACGCCACCGACGACGCTCGTGCCGCCACCGTAGGGAATGACCGCGGCACCGTGGCTCGCAGCCAGCCGGAGCAGGTCGCCGACGGCCTCGTCGTCGGCCGGCCGGGCGACGGCGTCCGGGACGCGCCCGACGCGGCCGCTCCGGAGCGCGATCCAGTCCGGCAGGCTCTGCCCCCGAGCGTGCCGGAGGCGATCGAGCGGGTCCACGGACCACCGGGGATCGGCCGGGACCCGCGGTGGCGCCACACCCGATACGACGCCCGCGAGCGACGCGTCTCGAGGCGGCGTCCCCGGCCCGATCTCGGCCTCGAGGAGGCGCAACGCGCCCGGGGTCACGACAGGCAGTGTCGCCTCGTCGTCGATCCAGCCGTTCCAGACGCGTACGCCCACCGCGCCATGGTGCCCGATCGGAACGGCCGCGGCCCGACCTCTCGCACGGACGACGCTAGACTCCGATCAACATCGTAGTCGGAGCCCCTCATGACCTGGTTCACCCTCCGTGTCCGGGAACGCTCGTTCCCGGCGGAGCGCCGCACGACCTGACCCAGCCCCATCCCGGACCAGCTGGGACCACCTCGCCGGCTGGTACGACGGATGGGTCGGCGGCTCCGGAAGCCGGTATCACCGATCGATCGCGATCCCGGCCGCGCTGCGTCTGCTGGACGTGCGGCCGGGCGAGCGTGTCCTCGACGTGGGCTGCGGGCAGGGGGTCCTCGCGCCGTTTCTGGCGGCCCTGGGCGGGACCTGCGTCGGCGTCGACGCCAGCCCGGCGATGGTCGCCCTGGCCCGTCGACGTCATGGACGCGACGGCACGTTCCTGGTCGCCGATGCGGCAACGCTGGCTCGTCACGACGTCCGGCGACGTCTCGGCCCCGACTTCGATGCAGCCGTCTTCCTCCTGAGCCTGCAGGACATGGACCCGCTCGAGCCGATCCTCGGATCGGTCGGCCGGGTGCTGAAGGCGCGCGCCCGCGTCGTGCTCCTCCTGACCCATCCGGCCTTCCGCGTGCCTCGCCACTCCGGCTGGGCCGCCGACGCATCGCGCGGGATCGTCTCGCGGCGTGTGGACGCCTACCTTCGTCCCATGGCGGTCCCCCTGGCCGGCCGCCCCGGCGCTGGGCCGACGACGACCTTCCACCGCCCACTCTCGGCGTATGTCGCGGCGCTGGCCCGTCAGGGTTTCGCGATCGACGTCCTCGACGAGCTGCCCGACGAGCCCCGCCTGCGCGGTCGTCGTGGACCGGGTCACGGGTCGACGACCCACCCGATCAACGAGGACATCCCGCTGTTCCTGGCGTTGCGGGCGGTCCGCGGCAGGTGAGATCCCGGCCGAGACCGCTCCGATGGCCTCCGGGCCGAGTGCTACCGTCCGCGCATGCGTGGGGATCGGGTCGAGATCGTGGTGGACACCGGGACCGGCGGGACCCAGACGTTCGAGATCGCGGCGACGAAGAACGGCCGGCGGATCGAGATCACGACCGCCCGCGGCGTCGTCGAGGTCAGCGAGGTCACGCGCGGCGGGACGCCGGTCCGGACGGGGCGCTTCATGTCGAGCCGGCTGATCGCCCTCGTCGAGCATCCGGCCCAGGAGCAGCCCGACAGCCGCGTCGAGATCCAGACGCGGCGCCGCCTTCGCCCGCCCGAGGGCGGCTGACCGCGGGGCTGACCCGCGGACCGTCGCGCCGAGCGGCCCGCCGCTGCGGTCAGCCGGTCGCGCGGCTCAGAACGGCGGCCAGGGGATCGCAGGCCAGTCCGGGCGCGGCTGTGGGAACCGGCCCGTCTCGAGCAGCCGGTCGACTCGTCGCCGCGTCGCCGCGATCTCCGCTCGTGACAGCAGCCCGGCAAGGTCACGTGCCAGCTCGCCGCGGAGCGCCTCGGCGAGGCGCGCCAGGCCGGCCCGCTCGTCCGCCGCGAAGGGCCGGCCGCGCCAGCCCCAGAGCACGGTCCGGAGCTTGGGGACCGTCGAGAACGTCACCCCGTGGTCCACGCCGAAGACGTGGCCGCCCGACACCGGCAGGAGGTGGCCGCCCTTCCGGTCGGTGTTGTTCACGGCGGCATCGAAGACCGCGATCCGCCGCAGCCGGCGGTCGTCCTCGACGACCATCCCGACGACGTCGACCGCGGGATCGATGTCGATCCAGAGCTGGAGCGACCCGTCGCCGAACGGACCGTCCCGGCGGATCGTCGGCGGGACGACCGACCAGCCGATCGCCTCGCTGACGAGGAATGCCGCGACCTCGCGATGCGAGAGGGTGCCGTCGGGGAAGTCGTCGAGCGGCCGCTCGCCGGCCGTCGGCTTGTAGACCGCCTCGAGCACGATCGTCTCACCCGGCTCGGGGCAGACCAGCCGGACCCGGCAGAGCATCGCGTGGTTCGACGACCCCAGCAGCCGCCCGACGATCTCGATCCCGCCGTCGCGCAGGACCTCGAGCGCCCGCGGCGTGTCGATCGGCATCGGCGCAGGTCGCCCGCGGTCCCCGGCGTCAGTTGACGTAGTGGCCGTTCCGTCGCGGGCAGATGTGGCCCTGCGGGTCGAGGGGCTGGCCGCACAGAGGGCACGGCAGGCGGCCCGCGGCCACGACCGTCAGCGCGCGGTTCACGAAGCTCCGCGCCTCGGCCGGGCTG
>DATBPR010000414.1:0-3435 GCA_036561285.1 Candidatus Limnocylindrales bacterium
CCTCTGGGCGAATACCCGCTCGTTCAAGGCCGAGCTGACGCGTCTCGGCTTCGACACGGGCGTCTCGGAAACGCCGATCACGCCGGTCATGATGGGCGACCCGGACACCGCAGGACGCTTCAGCGATCGACTGATCGAGGAGGGCGTCTTCGCCCAGCCCGTCGTCTTCCCGACCGTGGCGCTGGACCAGGCCCGGATCCGGACGATCGTGACGGCGGCCCATGCCGACGAGCAGCTGGACCGGGCGCTCGAAGGCTTCGACGTCGTCGGTCGCGAGCTCGGCCTGATCGGCGGGTGACCGGGACAGCCCACGAACCGGCGGACCCGACGGCCCAGGCGGCCGACCTGCCGTTCGACGGCCACCTCCACACCGGCCTCTCGCCCGACAGCGACGTCCCGATCGACGCCTACGCGGCGCAGGCGGTCGAGCGGCGGATCGCCGAGATCGCGATCACGGATCACGTCGACTTCGTGCCCGGGACCCCCGCCTGGGACTTCACGACGTTCGACGAGCGGGAACGGATCGTGCGGGAGGCCGCCGATCGCTGGGCGCCTCACGGGGTCACGATCCGCTTCGGTGTCGAGATCACCTACGACGCCGCCCACGAGGCCGACATCCGGGAGCATCTCGTCCGGCATGCCTACGACTTCGTGATCGGCAGCGTCCACGTCTACGCCTCGTCGCCGTTCCACGCCGGTCGGGTCGCGGCATGGACGGCCGGCCGCTCGCTCCCGGAGATCGTGGCCCCCTACTTCGACGAGGTGCTCGCCGCCATCCGGTCCGGGCTGTTCGACACGATCGGCCATCTCGACTTCGTCAAGCGCTATCTCGTGCCGTACGTGACCCCGGCCCAGCTGGGTGGGGCACCGGAGCTGTACGAGCCGCTCCTCGCCGCGCTCGTGGAGACGGGGACGGCCCTCGAGGTCAACACGAGCGGCCTGCGCCAGAGCGCGGGCGAGACCTATCCCGCGGCGCCGATCGTCGATCGCTACCGGGTGCTCGGAGGCACCGCGATCTCGGCCGGGTCCGACGCGCACCGGAGGGAGGCATTCTCCTCCGGGCTGGAGGCGGGGTATGGTGTCGTGGCCGCCGCGGGGTTCGACCGACTTGCCGTTCGTCGCGGCGACGAGACCGCGCCCATGCGCCTCCCGGATCGGTTCCGGCCGGATGGGCACCCGGCGCGCCCCTGATCGCGCGCACCTAACGAGGCAGGGCCCTTCGTCGTTATGACGATCGACGACGCAACGATCGAGCGTCTCGTGGCCGACGCCCAGCACGGGGACAGCTGGGCGTTCGGAATGATCTTCGATCACTACCACGACCCGGTCTATCGCTTCATCGCCAGCCGCGTCCACCGCCCGTCGGACGCGGAGGACCTGACGCAGCACGTCTTCGTGAAGGTCCTGGAGGCGCTCCCGCGCTACGAGGCGCGGGGCGTGCCCTTCGGGGGCTGGCTGTTCCGGCTGGCCAGGAATGCGGTCATCGATCACGTCCGGACTAATCACGACCACGCCGAGCTCGACGCCGTCGTCGGCCGGGCGCACGGCGACGCCGGTCCGGACGAGATCGCGGTGGTCCGCCAGGAGCTCGACGCCGTCGGGTCGGCGCTCGCGTCCCTGACGGACGAGCAGCGTGAGGCCATCGAGCTGCGCTTCTTCGCCGGCCTGTCGGCGCGGGAGGCGGCGGCGGCGATGGGCAAGCAGGAAGGGACCGTCCGCGGGCTCCAGTTCCGGGCCATCGCCGCGCTCCGCCGGGAGCTCGGGATCGACGGCCCGCAGCCCGGTGCTCCGATCGAGGGCGCCGAGCCGCACCGGACGCCCGCGGATGGATAACGACGAGATGTACGTGATGGATGCCGGGGAGATCGAGCTCGAGCGCCGGTTCGACGCGTTCGCTCGCGCCCGGCTGAGCCCGGATTCCGCGGCGCGAGCGCGGAACCGTGCGCGGGTGATGCGCGAAGCCCAGCTCCACCACGATGCGGCTCGCATCGCCCTCCACATGGCGCCCGCGATCGAGGCGCGCCACCGGTCCGCGCTGCGTCGGGTCGGCGTGCCGCTCCTCGCCGCGACGGTCTGGCTCGGGATCGCGGCCGGGTCGATCGCGGCCGCCCAGGCCGGTGGACCGCTCTATCCCACCCGGATGTGGCTCGAGACCGCGACGCTCCCGGCGTCCGGGAATGCCCGGGCCATCGCGGATCTCCAGCACCTCAACGCCCGACTCGGCGAGGCGCTTGCCGCCGCGACCCGCGGCGATCGCGATGCGGCGGCGGCGGCTCTCGAGGCCTACGCCGAGGCGGCCGAGGACGCCAACGCGAACGCGTCGGATCCGGCGGTCGAGGCGACGGTCGAGACAGCGCTGGAGAACCACGTCGCGGTCCTCACGGCGGTGGCCGACGGGCTCGCGGCAAAGGGCAACGACTCGGCCGCGGCGGCGATCGGCGAGAACATCACCCGGGCGCTGGCCCACGATGCTGCCGTGCTCGACCGGCTGGCCAACCGCCACGACGGCGCCGGCGGGAAGGGCAACGCAGGCGGCAGCGGCGCGGGCACCCCGAGCGGCGGAAACGGCAATGGTTCGGCCGCGACCCCGGGGCCGGCCGGGGGTGGGACCGGTCCCGCGAAGACCCCGCGCGGCAACGGGAACGGCAACGGCAAGGGCAATGGCGGAGGCGGGGCAACGGCCCCGACACCGACTCCGGCCGATCAGCCCAGCGCGACTCAGAAGCCGGGCCAGCCCGGCAAGCCGGACAAGCCGGACCACACACCGCGCGGTCCTCACTAGGGCTCTGACGCCGGCCGGGAGGCCGGACGCGGAGGAGCGCGAGAGCGCACGCCCGGCCGACCGCTCGCGTACGCTCCGCCGCATGCCCGCCGATGCCTTCTCGTTCGACATCCTCGTGCTCGGCGCAGGCCCCGCTTGGTCGTCGCTGCCCGACGCCGCCGGTGCGTCCTACCTGGTCCGGACGCCAGCCGCGGCCATCCTCCTCGACCTGGGCCAGGGATCCTTTCCGCGGCTGGCGAGCGCGATCGAGCCGAGCCGGCTCGACGCGGTCGTCATCAGCCACCTCCACCCCGATCACTTCATCGATCTCGTGCCGCTCCGTCACTACCTCACGTACGAGCTCCGGCCGCCACGCCGGATCCGGGTCATCGGGCCCGACGGGCTCGCCGGCCGCCTCGACGCGTTGCACGCCGAGCCCGGATTCACCGCGGTCGCGCTCGACCTCGAGCCGCATCCCGTGGAACCGGTCGGGATCGGCGACCTGCGCCTCGAAGCGCGTCGCGTCGTCCATACGGACAACAGCCACGCCGTCCGCCTGTCGCCGCCCGACGGCCCCGGCATCGTCTACTCGGGCGACTGCGGCCGGGCCGGCGACCTCGCCCCGCTGATCCGGCCGGGTGACACGCTGCTCGTCGAGGCGTCGTTCGGCGTCG
>DATBPR010000415.1:0-1767 GCA_036561285.1 Candidatus Limnocylindrales bacterium
CGCCGCACCGCGTTCCACCGCCCGAGCGCCGGTCTCCATGGCCTCGGAGTCTAGCCGCGAGGCCTCGGTGATACCCTGCGTCGGCGAACGCCCAGAGGAGCCTGATGACCAGCATCGTTGACGCGTCCCAGTACCTGTTCACCTCGGAGTCCGTGACCGAGGGACACCCCGACAAGATGTGCGACCAGATCTCGGACGCGATCCTGGACGCCATCATCCGGGAGGATCCGGACGCCCGCGTCGCGTGCGAGACGGCGACGACGACCGGGCTGGTCGTCGTCCTCGGCGAGATCACGACCGACACCTACATCGACTTCCAGCAGGTCGTCCGCGAGACCGTCCGCGAGATCGGCTACACGAAGGCCGACTACGGCTTCGACTACCAGACCTGCGGCACGCTGATCTCGGTCAAGGGCCAGTCGCCGGACATCGCCCAGGGCGTCGACGCGGCGCTCGAGGTGCGCGATGGGGCCGCCGCCGCCGAGCTCGGCGCCGGCGACCAGGGGATGATGTTCGGGTTCGCCTGCCGCGAGACGCCGGAGCTGATGCCGCTCCCGATCGCCCTCGCCCACCGGATGGCCCGCCGCCTTGCCGAGTCGCGCAAGTCGGGCCAGCTGCCCTGGCTCCGCCCCGACGGCAAGACCCAGATCACGGTCGAGTACGAGCGAGGCGTGCCCGTCGCCGTCCGGACCGTCGTCGTCTCCGCTCAGCACGACCCCGACGTCGAGCCCGACCGCCTCGCGGACGACATCACCGAGGCGATCATCCTGCCGACGATCCCGGCCGATCTCCGCCGGACCGATCCGGTTATGCACGTGAACCCGACGGGCCGCTTCGTCACGGGCGGGCCGATGGGCGACGCCGGGCTGACCGGCCGGAAGATCATCGTCGACAGCTACGGCGGGATGGCCCGTCATGGCGGCGGCGCCTTCTCGGGCAAGGATCCGACGAAGGTCGACCGGTCCGGCGCCTACGCCGCGCGGTGGGTCGCGAAGAACGTCGTCGCGGCCGGCCTCGCCGACCGGTTCGAGGTCGAGATCGCCTACGGCATCGGCATCGCCCGGCCGATCTCGTTCTCGGTCGAGTCGTTCGGCACGGGCCGGATCCCCGACGAGGACATCCAGCGCCTGATCGAGCAGCACTTCGACCTGCGCCCGGCGGGGATCATCTCGGCGCTCGACCTGCGCCGGCCGATCTACCGCCAGACCGCGGCGTACGGCCACTTCGGCCGGCTGGACCTCGATCTGCCGTGGGAGCGGACCGACAAGGCCGCGTCGCTCGCCGCCGACGCGGGTATCGCCGAGCCGGAGCCCGTCCCGGCGGCCTGACGCCACCCGGCCCGGGCCGTCCCGGGCAGCTAGCCCTCGAGCATCCCCAGGGGCGTCGACCCCCGCTCTCCGCTGGCCCGCGACTGGCGGCTCAGGAGCGCCTGCCCCAGAAGCAGGATCGTGATCGTGACCAGGAGCATGACTGCGGCAATCGCGTTGGTCAGGGGCGTGATGCCCTGGTGGATCTGGCCGAACACGAAGAGGGGCAGGGTCTCCGTCGAGCCCGATACGAATGAGCTGATCACGTAGTCGTCGAAGCTGAACGTGAACGACAGCAGGAAGCCCGCGACGATCGCCGGGAGCAGCTGGGGCAAGGTGATCTGGCTGAACGTCCGCCACGGCGTCGCGTACAGGTCATAGCTCGCGTCGACGAGCGTCCGGTCCATCCCGGCCAGGCGGGCCCGGACGATGAGCAGGACGAGGCTCAGGTTGAACAGGA
>DATBPR010000416.1:0-10606 GCA_036561285.1 Candidatus Limnocylindrales bacterium
AGGGACGGCGTGGCGGGCGACGCCGCCGCCGGCGGGGCCAGGACGTCAGCCCTTGACGCCACTGGCGGCAATCCCCTCGACGAAGTAGCGCTGGAAGAAGATGTAGAGGACCAGGACGGGGATGGTCGAGAGGACGACGACGGCCATCAGGGGTGGGTAGTTCGTCGAGAAGCCGCCCGCCGTCCGGAAGAAGCCGAGCGACACCGGAACAGTCCAGAACGACTGCTCGCGGAGCAGGATCAGCGGCCAGAAGAACGCGTTCCAGGTCCCCTGGAACTGGAGGATCGCGACCGCCGACAGGGCCGGCGTGGCGAGCGGCAGCATCACCCGCGAGAACGTCGTGAAGAAGCCCGCACCGTCGATCCGGGCCGCCTCCTCGATCTCGCGCGGGATCGATAGGAAGTACTGCCGCATCAGGAAGATGTTCGTGCCCATGATCGCCATCACGAGGAAGACCGCGACGTACTGGCCGGGGCCGCGGGTGAGGCCGAGCGCGTTCATGATCAGGTAGACCGGCACGAGCCGCAGCTGGTCCGGAATCATCAGCGTCGCCAGGACGACGAGGAAGAGCACCTCGCGGCCCGGGAACCGGAGCCGCGCGAAGGCATACCCGGCGAGGCTCGCGAGGAGCAGGTTCGAGATCGTCACCGCCAGGGCGATGCCGGCGCTGTTCGCGAACAGCCGGACGATCGACGGGTTCAGCGTGTCGAAGACGTAGCGCCAGGCCTCGACCGTGAACGGCTGCGGGACGAAGTTCAGGCTGACCGAGTCCGGCAATGTCTTGAACGACGTGATCAGCGACCAGGCGAACGGCGTGAACATCAGGATCGCGTAGGTGATCATCACGGCGTAGGCAAGCCTGCGCCGCCAGTGCGCGTGGCGATCGCCGACCCGGACGGGAGCCGCGACCCGGTCCGCCGCCGCAACCGGCCCGGCGACGCCTCGCGCCCGGGCCGCGGCCGCGCCGCTGACCACCGCCATGGACTCGCCGACCGCGACGTCGCGGACGGACCCGGCGACCGGCCGGCCGAGGTCCTCACGGTCGAAGCGGTCGGTCATCGATCCGGCCTTTCGGTCACCATGCCGGCGCCGAGCCGAAGACGCGTCGCTGGATCAGGGTGATCGAGAAGATGATCACGAACAGGATGATCCCGACGGCCGCCGCGTAGTCGAAGTCGAACTTCGTGAAGGCCTGGTTGTAGAGGTACAGGACGACGGTCATGAGCGCGTTGGCGGGATCGCCGTTGGGGCCGCCGGCAATCGCGGCCTGATCAAAGAGCTGGAGGGCCCCGATGACCGCGACCGTCGCCACGAAGTAGTGGCCGGGCCGGAGGAGCGGGAACGTGATCTTCCAGAACGTCTGCCAGCTGCCCGCGCCGTCGATGGCGGCCGCCTCGTAGATCTCGTTGCTGATCGTCTGGAGCGAGGCGAGGTAGAAGAGCATGAAGGTGCCGGAGGTCGTCCAGGCGTTGAGCAGGATCACGGAGTTCAGGGCGGTGTCCGCGTCCCCGATCCAGTTCTGGTTCGGGGGGTAGCCGAACAGGCCGAACAGCCCGTTGAGGCCGAGCGCGGCGCGGACCTGGTTGAAGAAGCCGTCCGGCGAGGCGAGGAAGATCCACAGAATCGTGATGGCGGCCGAGGATGCGATCGCCGGGAAGTAGTAGGCCGCGCGGAAGAACGTGCGGCCGCGAAGCTTCTGGTTGACGAGCACCGCGAGGAACAGGCCGGCCGCCATCGTCAGCGGCACCCAGATGACGGCGTAATAGATCGAGTTCTGGATCGCCCGGTGGAATGTCGGATCGGCCAGGGCCGCACCGTAGTTCTGCAGCCCGATGAGCTTGCCGGCCCCGCTCCGGATGTTCCACTGGAAGATGCTGATGTACGCGGCGTAGAAGATCGACCCGATGTTCAGGACGAGGAACAGGAGCATCGGGATCCCGATGAACGCGTAACCGGCGAGCCATTCGGAGCGATGGCTCCGGCCGACGGAGGCGCGCCGGTCCCGGGCCGCGGAGGTCACGGCCGGCCGGCGATCCGGGTGCGGCGCGCCGAGGCGGCGGCCGCGAGGATGGCTCCTCGCCGACCGGCCGCCGTCACGCGCGCCTCCCGCCGGATCCCGGGGTTCAGCTGCTGAGGGCCTTGTCGACCGCGGCGCTCGTGGCCTGGATCACCGGGGCGGCGTTGTAGGTCTTCTTCTGGACCTCGGTCAGGAACGCCTTGTTGAAGGCGTCCTGGACGTCTGTGAAGCCCTTCATGAAGCCGGAGCCCGGCTTGGCGCTCGGTGCCTGCTGGACGAGGACGTCCTTGCCCTGCGGCGTCGGGACGTCCGAGCGGGACGGCAGGGCGACGCCACCCGACGTCCACTTGGTCATGCCGGGGATCCCGGCCAGGTACTCGAGGAGCACCCACGCCTGGTCCTTGTTCGCTGAGTCGGCGCCGATCGAGTAGGCGGCCGTGTAGGAGATCGTCTCCGGCTTGCCGGACGACCCCTGCGGGAACGTCCCCCACGTGTACTTGATGGCGGGATACGTGCTCGACATCGCCGGGTCGAGCCAGCCACCCTCGAAGGCGATTGCGGCGTGGCCCTTGCCGAGCGAGTCGCCGCACCAGCCGTCGCCGAGGTCGCTGGCCGTCATCCCGAGGCCGTTCTTGAACAGGTCGAGATAGGCCTGGACCGCGGCCGTCGTCGCGGGGGTGTTGACCATGTTCTGGGTGCCGTCGTCGGAGACGATCGCACCGCCGTTGGCGTAGATGAAGGCGAGCCCGCGATCGAGGCTGGCGTTGAGGCACATGGGCGTCTTCAGGCCGTCCTTGCCCTTCAGCCCCTGGGCCGTCGTGATCAGGGCATCCATCGAGGTCGGCGCGGTCTGGACGTCGGCCGTGTTGTAGGCCATCCCGATCGTGTTGCCGTCCTTCGGCAGACCATAGATCTTGCCGTCGCTGCCCTTGAACGGGGCCAGGTAGCCCGGGAAGAACGTGCTGACGTCGAACCCGGACTTCGCGATGTAGTCGTCGAGCGGCTCGAGGAAGCCCTGATCGGCCCACGTCTGGCCGTAGGCGGCGTCGACGTAGAACAGGTCCGGGACGTTCTTCGAGGCGAAGTTGGTGGCCATGACGGTCGGGTAGTCGCCGGCGACGACCGAGTAGTCGACCTTGATCTTCGAGTTCTGGGCCTCGAAGGCAGTGATCGTGTTCTTCAGGGCAGCGCTCTCGGCGTCGGACGACTGCCAGCCGGACAGCTTGGCGGTACCGCTGATGGATGCGGCGTCGAAGCCGCTGCTCGGGGCGACGCTCTCGCCGCCGCCGCCGGGGGCGGTCGACGGGGCGGCCGACGTCCCGCCGCCACTGCTCGGCGCCGGCGTGGCGCCACTGCTGCACGCGCCCGCGATCAGCACGATCGAGGCGCCAAGAGCCAACACACTGCGACGCATCGGCGTCCTCCTCCGCTTGGCCGTCTCCCGGGACGGTGGGGCACGAGTGGTCCGCAGACCACGCTCCCGTGACCGTAGGCCCGGAGGCCATGACAGTCGGCCCGTAGCGGCGGAGCGGACGGCTCGCAAATCCCTTGCAGGGCGGGCAGGGTGTGGCGGCGGGTGGTGCGGTGCAGAGCGGGGGCGCAGTTGGGGGTCCGAACGTACTGCCACGGCTGGCTCTCTCGGTCCGGTGCGGAGGTCTGGTGCAGTCGTGACCATCCGGAGATCAGGACTCATCCCCCGTCCCCGTCACTCCCTCATCCAGATGGGTGACCGACGCAACCGAAGGATCTGATGCCCATGTCTTCCACTGTGCCCGCGACCCGCTCCCGGGCTCGACGGATCGCCCCGGTGCTGCTCGCCGGGATGCTGCTCGTCGGCTCAACCGCGGGGGCCGACGCGGCCAACACCTACAACAACCGGACGACGATCTACGCCTGCGTCAACAAGGTGACGAAGGCCGTCCGCATCGTGACGCCGCGCAACGGGCATTCCGCCTGCCCGACCAGCGCGACCGTCGTCGCCTGGCTGAAAGTCGGCCAACGCGGCCCGATCGGGCCGCAGGGTCTGCCGGGCGCCAACGGGGCTCCGGGGGCCAACGGGGCTCCGGGCGCCAACGGGGCTCCGGGGACCAAGGGTGACAAGGGCGATCCGGGGGCCAACGGGGCTCCGGGTGCCGACGGCGCACCGGGCGCCAATGGGACTCCGGGTGCCGACGGCGCTCCGGGCCTCAAGGGCGACAAGGGCGATCCGGGAGCCGACGGGGCTCCGGGCGCCAACGGAACACCGGGTGCCGATGGCGCTCCCGGCTTGCCGGGTGCCGATGGCGCTCCCGGCGTCAAGGGCGATCCGGGTGCTCCGGGTGCCGATGGCGCTCCGGGCGCTCCGGGTGCCGATGGCGCCCCCGGCGTCAAGGGCGACAAGGGTGATCCCGGCGTCAAGGGCGACAAGGGCGATCCCGGTGTCAAGGGCGACAAGGGCGACACGGGCGCACCGGGTCCGGGCCTCGGTGGCACGACCGTCCGCCACTCCGCGGTGAGCACGCTCGCCCGGAGCCTGGACACGGCCGACGCCTCGGTCAGCTGCCTCGCGGGCGAGACCCTCGTCGGCGGCGGTGGGGTCACCACCACGACGTCCAGCCCGACGAACTCCCAGCTGACCGCCTCGTGGCCCAGCGCCTCCAACACGTGGACCGTTTCGGCGTCGCAGTCCGGCCTCAAGGGCAGCAACACCTGGACGCTCCAGGCCTACGCGATCTGCGCCAGCTGATCGCCGAACCTCGCAGCTCCTGCGCCGCGGCCGGGTCACCGGCCGCGGCGCTTCCATGTCCGGATCAGGCGGAGGCGAGCTCGCTGATCCGGCCCTCGAGGAACGTCCGCTCCGGCTCGTTCTCCGTCAACGCCAGGGCGCGGCGATAGGCCGCGGTCGCCTCGTCCGACCGCCCCAGTCGCCGGAGCAGGTCCGCCCGGGTCGAGTGGAGGTACGGGTAGTCGTCGAGCTGGCCGGCGGCGGCGAGCTCGTCCACCATCGACAGCCCGGCCGCGGGACCGGCGGCCATCGCCACGGCCACCGCCCGGTTCAGCTCGACGACCGGCGACGGGGCGATCCGGCCCAGCACCGCGTACAGCCCGGCGATCTCGGTCCAGTCCGTCTCCTCGGTCGAGGCCGCGTCGTCGTGGAGCGCCGCGATCGCTGCCTGGAGCTGGTACTGGCCAACGCGGCGCATCCGCATCGCCCGGTCGAGGGTCGAACGGCCCTCGTCGATCCGGGCGCGATCCCACCGTGAGCGGTCCTGGTCGTCGAGCAGGACCAGCTCCCCGGCCGGGCCGGTCCGGGTCTCGCGCCGGGCGTCGTGGAGCAGCATCAGCGCCAGGAGGCCGAGCACCTCGGACTCGTCCGGCATCAGGGCCCCGAGCACGCGGGTCAGGCGGATGGCCTCCGCGCACAGCTCGCGCCGGATCAGGCGGTCCCCCGCGCTCGCCCGGTAGCCCTCGTTGAAGACGAGATAGAGGACGCGGAGGACGCCGTCGAGCCGGTCCGGCAGCGCGGCGTCGTCGGGGACGCGGTACGGGATCCCGGCATCGCGGATCTTCCGCTTCGCCCGGACGAGGCGCTGGGCCATCGTCGGCTCCGGGACGAGGAAGGCCCGGGCGATCTCCGGCGTCGATAGCCCACCGAGCGTCCGCAGCGTCAGCGCGACGCGGCCGTCCATCGGCAGGGCCGGATGGCAGCACGTGAAGATCAGCCGCAGCCGGTCGTCGACGATCGGGCTCACGCCGGAGCCCTCGGCGCCGGCATCCGGGTCGATCGCCCGCAGCTCGTCCTCGATCGCGACCGCACGGCGAAGCAGCTCCTCCTTCTCGGCCAGCACGCGTCGCCGCCGGAGCCGGTCGATCGCCCGGTTCCGGGCGGTCGTGGTGATCCAGGCCCCGGGATTCGCGGGCACGCCGCGATCGGGCCAGGTCTCCAGCGCGGTGATGAAGGCGTCCTGGACGGCCTCCTCGGCGAGGTCGAAGTCGCCGAGGACGCGGATCAGGGTCGCGACGGCCCGGCCCTGCTCCTCACGGAAGACGCGGTCGACGACGGCGTGAGGATCGGCCGGGCTTGTCACCGACCCGTCAGGCGGTTGCCTCGGCGGGGGCCGGCTCGGAGGCCCCCGATCCGGTCTCCCAGATCGGCCGGACCTCGATCGAGCCGTCGCGAGAGGCCGGGATCTTCGCCGCGAGCTCGATCGCCTCGTCCAGGTCCTTCGCGTCGATCAGGTAGAACCCGCCCAGGGCCTCTTTCGTCTCGGCGAACGGGCCGTCGGTCGTCAGGGTCTGGCCATCGCGAACCCGGACGGTTGTTGCCGTCGCCACCGGCTGGAGCGCCTCCGCGGCGATGTAGGCGCCCCGGTCGCGGACCTCCTGGGTGAACTTGTTGTAGTCGCCCATGACGGTGGCGATCGCCTCGGGCGGGGTGTCCTCGGACGGCTCCGGTCCGTAGATCAGGAGCAGGTAGCGCATCTCATGCCTCCTCGTAGCGATGGGCGCCGCTCGGCGCGTCCCTGACCAGACGACGAACGAAGACCCGCCGGATCGACATCATCCGGCCACGGCGACGGGCTCGCGGACGTTCCGGCCGTGGCTCCCCGGAACCTCGGGCTCCGGCACGGCTCTCGACTCCGCGCGCGTGGCCGCGGCATCCGCCTCGACGAGGCCTTTCAGCGTCGCCAAACCCTGTCCGACCGAGGCGTCGAGCATCGGCGCGAGCCCCTCGAGGATCGCCCGATCCTTCGCCGAGCGCAGCTTCCGGACGCGCATCTCGACGGCGGTCCGGCCGTCCGGGAGCTCCTCCAGCACGAAGCTGTTCACGAGCTTCGGGACATCCGGGATCGGGAACTGCGAGCGCAGCGTGACGTGGTCGTACGGCTCCCAGTCCAGGACCTCCTCGATGATCGCGTCCTTGCCGTGCATGCAGTGGTTGACGACGCCGATCCCGCGTCGCCCGGCCGGCCCGGCGACCGTCTCGATCCCCGTGACCTGGGACTGCCACTGAAGCCGGAGGCGGGGCGTCGTCAGATACTCCCAGACGAGCGCCTGCGGGGCGTCGAAGACCTGGGGGTAGACCCGTGCCGCGTCCGTCCGGTCGACGACGTTGCCGACCCGGCCGAGCTCCTCGGCCCAGGCGGCCTGCAGGTCGCGCAGCCAGGCCACGACCTCGCCGACGCCCTCGAAGTCCTCACGATGCCCGACGAGGCCCGCCGCGGCCGGGTCGTCGAGGCCCATCGCCGCGACACAGGCCGCGGTGTACATCGCGTAGGCATCGATCCCGGTGTCCTCGCGGACGTGGTTCTTGAGCAGCCGGTGGACGACGACCACGTCGCTCCCCACGAGCTCCTCCCGCGACGCGATCCGCTGGCGGATCACCTGCCCGTGATGGGCGACGACCTTCAGGTCGAGGTTCGGGACGAGGATGCAGGCGTTGCACTCGCAGCTCGATGCCTGGCGGATGTCCCGGAGCCGGCGGCGGAAGGCGAAGTAGCAGCGCTCGATGACGTCCTGGAGCTGGGCCCCGTCCACCGCCTCGGTGATCGAGTAGACGAAGGCCGCGTCGCCCTCGAGCTTGGCCAGCTTGAACGTCGGCCGGAGGGCGCCGACGACGATGCCCATCAGGTCGGCCAGGATGTCCTGCGCATGATCGAGCTCGGCGCCGACGAGGAAGCCGGTATAGCCGGTGATGTCGGCGATGACGAGGCAGGCGGGCTCTGGCTGGCTGAGCATCGGTGGGGGCGTCCCTCGCGCAGGCCTTCATCATCGGCCGTTCACCGGCCGCTGTCACGGCGCCGGCAGACCGGGATTCGCGGCCGGACGGGTGGCGGATCAGGCCCGGGCGATCTCGACGGCGGCCGACACCGCCTTGCGATGCGCCGCTAGCATCGCACCGTGGCCAGCAAGAAGGAGGTCCTCGAGATCGGCGGCCGGGAGGTCTCGATCTCGAACCCGGACAAGGTCTACTTCCCCGAGACCGGCTTCACGAAGATGGACCTGGTCTCCTACTACCTCTCGGTCGCGGATGGCGCCCTGCGCGGCGCCGGCGGCCGGCCGATGGCCCTGAAGCGGTTCGTGGACGGCGCCGCGGGCGAGCCGTTCTTCCAGAAGCGCGCGCCGGACAACACCCCGGACTGGATCCGGACCGCGGAGCTGACGTTCCCGTCGGGGCGGACGGCCGACGAGATCGTCCTCGACGAGCCGGCGGGGCTCGCCTGGGTCGTGAACCTCGGCTGCATCGACCTGAACCCGCACCCTGTCCGGGCCGAGGACCTCGAGCATCCCGACGAGCTGCGCGTCGACCTCGACCCGGTCCCGGGCGTGCCCTGGTCGCAGATCCGCGACGTCGCCCTCGTCTGTCGCGAGGCGCTCGAGGCCGTGGCACTCGTCGGCTGGCCCAAGACGTCCGGCTCGCGCGGGATCCACATCAACGTCCGGATCGAGCCGAGCTGGACGTACAGCCAGGTCCGCCGGGCGGCGCTGGCGCTGGCGCGCGATGTCGAGGCGCGGGCGCCCTCGATCGCCACGAGCAAGTGGTGGAAGGAGGAGCGCCACGGCGTCTTCCTCGACTACAACCAGAACGCCAAGGATCGGACGGTCGCGTCGGCGTATTCCGTCCGGCCGCTGCCGGACGCGCGGGTCTCGATGCCGCTCCGCTGGGACGAGGTCGCGGACGTCGACCCGCAGGAGTTCACGCTCGCGACGGTGCCCGGGATCGTCGCGAAGCGTGGCGACGCGGGGGCCGGGATCGACGACGCCGTCGGGTCACTCGAGGCGCTGCTCGAGCTGAGCGCCCGGCACGAGGCGGCTGGGGAGGGCGACGCGCCTTGGCCGCCGAACTACGCGAAGCAGGCCGGCGAGCCGCCGCGCGTCCAGCCGTCGCGGGCCCGCCGGCCGAAGACCGAGTACGACGAGGGCCGCGGGATCGAGGGCGGGCCGCCGCCGGAGGTCGCGGCCGAGCGCGCCGCCGCCGTCGCCGCCGGCGACCCGAACGCCGGGCTCCCGACCGAGTGGCCGGGGATGCCACCGAAAGGCACGCCCGGTGGTTCGCGTCCGACGCCGACCGGGCGGCGCAAGACGTCGATCCCCGTCATCGAGATCAGCCGGGCCGCCACGAAGAAGGAAGCGCTGGAGGGCTTCGATCGCTGGAAGGAACGCCATCCGGAGGCTTCGGCCCATCTCGAGCCGGCCGACGTCCTGACGGACGGGATGCGTGGCCGCTCGTCGCTGTGGTACCGGGTCCGGGTGAACCTGATCCACGTCCCGGAGCCGCAGCGTCCGCCCCAGGAGGCGCTCGACCCCGACTACGACCCGTGGGCCGGCTACGAGTGGCCCGACCGGAGCGGCCAGCTGGACCGGGCGCCGAAGAAGAGGACGTCCGGAACGACCGGTTCCGCCGACTCCGACCCGTCACCGGGCTGAACCCGATGCGCGCCAAGGTCTCCCTCGACCTGCCGCCGGCCTGAAGTACCGTCGCGCTGACCGGAGACGTCAGCCGCCGAAGATCTTCGCGATCTCGTAAGCGGGCGTCTCCTCGAGCTGGTCGTAGCGGCAGTCCGCCGGCGGCTTGTCCGGGCGCCAGCGCTGGAACGTCGTCCCGTGCCGGAAGCGGTCGCCCTGGAGGTGGTCGTAGGCGACCTCCGCGACCCGTTCCGGACGAAGCGGCTCCCACGACAGGTCCTTGCCGCGGTTCCAGCGGCTCGTCGCGCCGGGCAGGCGCTGGCCGGATGCGTCGGCGGAGCCCATCGACGCCCAATCGGCCCATTCCTGCCACGGGTGACCGTCCGAGGCACCGTCGCGCAGCGGCGCGAGCTCGGCCGCAAGCGCCTCCCGTCGGTCCCACGAGAACGACGACGTGATCCCGACGTGATGGAGCCTGGCCTCGTCGTCGAACAGGCCCAGCAGCAGCGAGCCGATGTGGGTGCCGGGTCCGTTCTTGTGCCAGCGAAATCCGGCGACCACGCAGTCCGCGGTCCGCTGGTGCTTGATCTTCAGCATCGCCCGCTTCCCGGGCTGATAGGGGGCGTCGAGCCGCTTCGCGACGACGCCGTCGAGACCGGCTCCCTCGAACCGATCGAACCAGTCGGCGGCGAGCGAACGGTCGTGGGTCGCGGGCGTGAGATGGATCGGCGGCTCGACGCTCGCGAAGACGGTCTCGAGGCGGGAGCGCCGCTCGGCCTGGGGCGCCGCCCGGAGGTCTTCGTCACCGAGGGCGAGCAGGTCCCAGCCGACGAAGCTTGCCGGCGTCTCCCCGGCGAGCATCTTCACGCGGGACGCCGCGGGGTGGATCCGGAGCAGCAGCGACTCGAACTGCAGCTCGCCGTGCTGGGCGATCACGACCTCGCCGTCGACCACGCAGCGCCCGGGGAACGACGCGCGGATCGGCTCGGCGAGCTCCGGGAAGTAGCGGTCGAGCGGCTTCAGGTCACGACTCTGGATCAGGACTTCGTCCCCGTCGCGGAAGACGATCGCGCGGAACCCGTCCCATTTCGGTTCGTAGAGCCAGCCCTCGCCGTCGGGGAGCCCGTCCGATGCCTTGGCCAGCATCGGCTCGAGGGGCGGGTCGAACGGCAGATGCATCGGTCGAGTGTAGGCGGCGGAACC
>DATBPR010000417.1:0-3540 GCA_036561285.1 Candidatus Limnocylindrales bacterium
CCGATCTCCACATCCACAGCCTCGCCTCGGACGGCATCGACGGCATCGCCGCGATCCTCGAGTTCGTCGAGGGCTCGACCGACCTCGACGTCATCGCGATCACCGACCACGAGCGGATCGACGCCGCTATCGCCGCGCGACGGATGGCCCGCGACCTCGGGCATCGGGCCGAGGTGATCGTCGGCGAGGAGATCTCGACCCTCGGCGGCCACCTCGTCGCCCTGTTCCTCGAGGAGCGGGTGAAGCCGATGCGGAGCCTCGGCGCGACGATCCGCGAGGTCCACGAGCAGGGCGGCCTCGCGATCCCCGCCCATCCGCTCGTGCCGTACCCGTTGTGCGCCCAGGGCTGGGTGCTGCGGCGTCTGTTGCGGGACGACGACATCCGGCTCCGCCCGGACGCGCTCGAGGCGTTCAACCCGACCATGCTCGGCCGCCCGTGGCACAGCCGGGTCGTCCGCTTCGCCCAGGACCACGGGCTCCCCGCGGTCGGCAACAGCGACGCCCACCAGGCGATCGCGATCGGGACGGGCTGGTCGACGTTCCCGGGGCGGACGGCCGGGGACCTGCGGGCGGCGATCGCGGCCGGCGCGACCCACCAGCACGGCTCGTTCCACGGCACGACGGGCCAGCTGGCGACGTTCAGCGGCCAGCTCCGCAAGTACTCCCGCGACGCCCGTGCCTCGGTCCGGGCCAGGGTCCGCCGGAGCGGGACCGGTCGGGATCTCGGCTACCCGGGCGGCACCCACCGCCCGCCCCGCTTCGAGGAGGCCTGGGAGCGGCACCGCACGGAAGCCGGCCTGACGGGCGAGAATCGACCGCGATGAAGATCGGTCTCGTCACGCCCTACGTCTATCCGCTTCCGGGCGGCGTGACCCAGCACGTCCAGTACCTGTACGGGAACCTCCGTCTCCGCGGCCATGACGTCCGGATCATCACCTCGTCGCACGGCCTCCAGCGAGCGTCCGAGGGCGACATCATCCGGATCGGCAAGGGCTTCTCGCTGCCGGTCAACGGCTCCGTCGGCACGATCACGATGTCGCCGCGGTTCATCTCCCAGGTCCGGGCCATGCTCGAGCGCGAGCAGTTCGACCTGCTCCACTTCCACGAGCCGTTCGTCCCGTTCCTCTCGCCGGTCGTGCTGCGGCTCTCGACGAGCGTGAACGTGGCGACCTTCCACGCCTACGGCGGCTTCTCGCCGTCGTACGAGTTCGGCAGGCGCGCGATGGGCGGCTACGCGGCCCGCCTCCACGGCCGGATCGCGGTCAGCGGCGCGGCGAAGCATTTCATCGAGCGGTACTTTCCGGGCGAGTACAAGGTCATCCCCAACGGCGTCGACATCGACCGGTTCCAGCGCTCCGTCCCGATCGCGCGCTGGCAGGACGGGACGAGCAACATCCTGTTCGTCGGGCGGTTTGAGCCGCGGAAGGGCCTTCTCGAGCTCCTGAAGGCCTACCGGCTCCTGCACAAGACCGGCTGCGACTGCCGGCTGCTCGTCGTCGGGAGCGGGCCGCTCGCGCGCGAGGCCCGGCGCTACGTCGCGACGCGGCGGCTGCGCGGCGTCGAGTTCCTCGGGCGGGTGAGCGACGAGGAGAAGGCCCAGCTCTTCCGCACCGCGGACGTCTACGCCTCCCCGGCCACCGGCGGCGAGTCCTTCGGGATCGTCCTCCTCGAGGCGATGGCCTCGGGCACCGCGATCGTCGCGTCCGACATCCACGGCTACAAGGGCGTGGTGCGGCGTGGCCGCGAGGCCCTCCTCGTGCCGCCGCGCGATTCGAAGGCGATCGCCGGCGCGATCGGACGCCTGCTCGGCGACGACGCGGAGCGACGGGCGATGGGGGAGGCCGGCCGGCTCCGGGCGGAGGAGTTCTCGTGGCCGCGGGTCACGGCCAAGGTCGACGACTTCTACGGCGTCGTCATCCGCCGGCTCGCGGCGCGGGGCGAGCTCCCGCCGGGCTTCCACGCCCCGATCCCGGCCTCACCACGGCTCCCGCGCGACACGACGGCGGTATCGCCGGTCGGCGTGATGGCGGACGGCTCCGCCGAGACGCTCCCGGATCCCGTCACGGCCGGCCTGGCTTCGATGGTCCGCCCCGAGGACTGAGAGCCCGCCGGGAGCGGCCGGGACGGAATGTCGCCCGCGCAGGATCGCGCCGGGTCGCCGGCACTCGAGCCGGTATCGCGATCAGCCCCCGCCGGCCGCCCCCAGCTCCCGCCCGTCGCCATCGTCCGCGCGCTGCTCGGCGATCGAGAGGCGCCAGACCCAGACCGAGTACGCGACGACCACGCACAGGAAGAGCATCGCCGCGCCGAGCATCAGCGGCACGGGCCCGAACAGGTGGATCGGGACGTTCGCGGAGCTGTTGTTCACGGGGAACTGGAAGGCGTAGAGGTACGACGGCAGCACGCCCTGGTAGACGTTGGCGATCGCCGTCGGCAGCGGCAGCGCGCTGATGTTCGGGTAGACGACGACGAACCAGCCGACCATGGCGACGACGGCGCCCAGGACGAACCGCCGGGCGTCGCGCGCAGTCGCGACCAGCGCGGCGACCCCGACGGCGGGGATCGCCAGCAGGAGCGCCACGGGTTCGACCGGGACCTTGTTCCAGGTCAGGATCGGCACGTCCGGGACGAACAGCCGGACGCCGACCGTGAGGAGGATCGCCCCGGCGGCCGTCAGGATCAGCGGCACGAGCGCGGCGCCGTCAGGGTTGCCATCGGGGCTGTCGAGCGGGTCGCGGCCCGAGAGCCGGGTGAACAGCCGGACGACGAGGAGCACCGAGACGCCGACGACGACCGCCATCGCCAGCGTCTGGGCGGTCAGCACGAACTGGGGGACGACCGGCGGGCACGCCTGCGAGCCGGGGTTCGCCTTCGTCACGTCGACGAACCCGCAGAGCGGTCGGTCGAGCACCCAGAAGATCGCCGGCCCGAGGATCCCGACGGCCGCCGTCAGGCGCGCCATCAGCCACGTCCGTCTCGACGCGCCGTGCCAGAGCTCCGCGAGGAAGTAGGCCAGGCCAAGGAACAGGAACGGCAGGCTCGTGTAGTAGTGGTACTGGAACGACGCCCGGTCGATCCGCGCCCAGGCGACCCACTGGCAGGCGAACCCGATCGTGACGAGCGCCAGGGCGAGGCTCCGCCGCTTGAACGCCTGCCAGGCGGCGAATGCCATCGCCGGCAGGGCGAGCCACCAGATCACGAGGTTGCCCGCGTCGTAGATCGCCGAGGTCGTGTTGCCCGCGAGGCTCTCCTGGTAGAACCAGACCGGCTTCAGGTCGAACAGCCAGGCCCACCATGGTGACGAGGCCGCGTGCGGGGCGGTCAGCCCGTTGTGGTAGGCGTACATCGCGCCCGTCAGGTCGAGCAGCGACTGGCCCGTATGTCCGTCCGGCCAGTTGCCGATGATCCGGTGGTTCTCGATGAACGCCCATGGCAGGTACGAGGCGACGTAGATCGCGAGCGGCAGCGCCAGCAGGGAGACCACCATCCAGACGATCGGCAGCCCGAGCTGGGCGCCGGGCCGGAGCCAGGCGGCGGACG
>DATBPR010000418.1:0-2118 GCA_036561285.1 Candidatus Limnocylindrales bacterium
TCGCGACGGAACTCGCGGACCTCGACCACCTTGCCGCGCTCGCCGTGGGGCAGACGCAGCGAGCTGTCCTTCACCTCGCGAGCCTTCTCACCGAAGATCGCCCGCAGGAGGCGCTCCTCGGCGGTCAGCTCGGTCTCGCCCTTGGGCGTGATCTTGCCGACCAGGATGTCGCCGGGGCGGACCTCCGCGCCGATGTAGACGATGCCCTCTTCATCGAGGTCCTTGAGGGACTCCTCGCCGACGTTCGGGATGTCGCGGGTGATCTCCTCGGGCCCGAGCTTGGTGTCGCGCGACTCCATCTCGTGCTTCTCGATGTGGATGCTGGTGAACAGGTCGTCGCGCACGAGCCGATCGCTGATGACGATCGCGTCCTCATAGTTGCCGCCCTCCCAGCTCATGAACGCCACGAGGACGTTCCGGCCGAGGGCGAGCTCACCCTCCTGGGTCGACGAGCTGTCGGCGATCGGCTGGCCGTCGCCGACGCGGATGCCGACGTCCACGATCGGGCGCTGGTTGATGCAGGTGCCCTGGTTGCTCCGGACGAACTTCTGGAGCTTGTACTCGTCGAGCTCGCCGGAGTCGGTCTCGATCCGGATCCGCTCGGCAGTGACGCTCGTCACGACGCCGCCGCGGGCGGCGACGAGGACCTGGCCGGAGTCACGCGCGGCGCGCTCCTCCATGCCGGTGCCGACGATCGGCGACTCCGGCTCGAGGAGCGGCACGGCCTGGCGCTGCATGTTCGAGCCCATCAGGGCGCGGTTCGCGTCGTCGTGCTCGAGGAACGGGATCAGCGCCGTCGCGACCGAGACGACCTGCTTGGGGCTGACGTCCATGTACTCGATCTGGCTCGGCCGGGCCTCGGGGAACGTGTCGCGGAAGCGCGACGGGACCCGCTCGGCGAGGAAGTGGCCGGTGTCGTCGAGCGGCGCGTTCGCCTGGGCGACGACGTGCTCCTCCTCCTCGTCGGCCGGGAGGTACTCGATGTCGTCGGTCACGATCGGCCGGATCGGGAAGGCGTTCGCCTTCTGCTTCTTCAGCTCGGCGACGGCCGCGGCGTTGAACGCCTCGCCCGACTTGAGGATCGTGTCGCCGCCCTTGGTCAGGAGGTCGCCGCCGGCCTCGTACTCGGACAGCTTCGGGTCGTCCCAGGCCACGGTCCGCTTGACCCGGCGATAGGGCGTCTCGATGAAGCCGTAGCTGTTGATCCGGCCGTAGGTCGCGAGCGACCCGATCAGGCCGATGTTCGGACCTTCCGGCGTCTCGATCGGGCAGATCCGGCCGTAGTGGCTGTGGTGGACGTCGCGGACGTCGAACCCGGCCCGCTCGCGGGAAAGGCCGCCCGGGCCGAGCGCGCTGAGCCGGCGCTTGGAGGTGAGCTCGGCCAGCGGGTTCGTCTGGTCCATGAACTGGCTGAGCTGGCTGCCGCCGAAGAACTCCTTCATCGCGGCCACGACCGGCCGGATGTTGATGAGCGCGTTCGGCGTCGCCTTGTCGATCTCCTGGATCGTCATCCGCTCGCGGACGACCCGCTCCATCCGGAGGAGGCCGATCCGGAAGGCGTTCTGGATCAGCTCGCCGTTGGCCCGGATCCGGCGGTTGCCGAGATGGTCGATGTCGTCCTTGGGATGGAGGCCGCGGTTGCTCTCGATGAGGTTGCCGACGATCGCCGCGATGTCCTCGCGGGTGATCGTCCGCTGCTCACGGGGGAGCTCGATGCCCATCCGGCCGGCGACGCCGTCCAGCTTCTTGTTGAACTTGTAGCGGCCGACCCGGCCGAGGTCGTAGCGCCGGAAGTTGAAGAACAGGCTCTCGACGAGCTGGCGGGCGTTGTCGCCGGTCGGCGGATCGCCCGGGCGGAGCTTCTTGTAGACCTCGATCAGGGCTTCCTGCTGGGTCTTCGTGAGGTCCTTGTCGAGGGTGTTGGCGACGAAGGGGTGCTCGGGATCCGCGTCGACGCTCGAGAAGAGCGCGGAGATCGCGTCGTTCTCCTCGTAGCCGACGGCGCGGAGCAGGGTCGTCGCGGCGATCTTCCGCTTGCGGTCGACCTTGACCCAGAGCTGGTCCTTGTTGTTCGTCTCGAACTCGAGCCAGGCGCCGCGGTTCGGGATCACCTTGGCC
>DATBPR010000419.1:0-3329 GCA_036561285.1 Candidatus Limnocylindrales bacterium
CGGTCGCGACCAGCTCGAGAACTACGCCCGCCGGTCGGGCAAGTCGCTGGCCCACGCCGAGCGCTGGCTGGCCTCGAACCTGGCCGACGAATAGCTGTCCGTCGGTCCTGCGACGAAGCCCCTCAGGGCAATGGGCGCCAGGCGCGACCCAGGATGAACGCCAAGCCGGCCAGCAGGAGGCTCGCGCCGACGAAGCCGAAGCCGATCTCGAGCACCTCGTGCTTCGTGATCAGGTTCGTCGGCAGGCCCTGGAAGACGCTCTCGAGCTGCGCGGCGCTCTCGGCCGGCTCGTACGTCCCGCCGGTTTCGGCGGCGACCTGCTTGAGGGCCGTCTCATCGATTCCTCGCGGGAATTGCCCGTTGTTCTGGTTGCCGAATCCGCCGCCGAAGCCGCCCTGGCCGCCCGGCTCACGGCCCACGAGGTTCGGGGCGCAGGCCGCGCTCAGGGCGCCGCCATCGGCCGTCCCGAAGCCGATCGTGTAGACCCGCAGCCCGCGATCCGCCGCCTCCTGGGCGGCGGCCGTCGGCAGCGGCCCGGCATTGCTCGAGCCGTCGGTCAGCAGGACGATGATCTCCGGGGCATAGTCGCCCTTCGGCACCGGCGGCGGCTCGACGCCCGGCGTCGTGTCGGACGTGCTCTTGGCGACGTTCGGGTCAATCTCGGCGATCGCGTCGATCGCCGCGAGGATCCCGCTGCCCACCGCGGTCCGGCGGCCGGTCTGGAGGCTGTGGAGTGCGTCGAGCAGGAGGTTCCGATCGGTCGTCGGAGGCTGGACGATCTCGGCAAAGCCCGAGAAGGCGACGATCCCGATCTGGGTCGACGAGCTCTGGCTACCGATGAAGTTGGCCGCGGCCGCCTCGGCGGCCTCGATCCGGCTCGGCGCGACGTCCGTCGAGCACATGCTCCCGGAAACGTCGATCGCCAGGACGATCGTGGCCTCGTTCGTCGGCACGCTGGCGATCACGACGGGCCGGGCGACCGCAACCGCCAGGCCGGCCAGGGCGACGGCGAACAAGGCGAACGGCAGGTGCCGGCGGATGAACGAGGATCCGGGCAGGGCATCGCGGATGAGGCTGAGGCTCGAGTAGCGGACGGCATCCGGACGGCGGCGCCGCCGGCCGAGCACGTACAGCCCGATGAGCAACGGCACGAGCAGGAGCAGCAGCAGGAAGCCGGGCCACAGGAACTGCATCAGGTGCGCCTCATGGCAGGCGGCCCAGCCAGGCGAGCGACGCGAATGCGCCGAGGACGAGGAGGAGCGTCCCGCCGCCTGCGAACAGGGCGGTGACCTCGATCATCTGGGGCTTGACGACCAGGCGGCTGCCGAGGTCGGCATAGACGTTGGCCAGGCTCTGGGCGTCATCCGCCGCGAAGTACGTGCCACCGGTCGTCGTGGCGACCTGCTGGAGGGCCGCCTCGTCGAGCTGGGTATGGACGCTGAACCCGCCGACCTCGAGGGTCGTGCCGGCGGCCGTGCCGATCCCGATCGTGTCGATCCGGACGCCGCGATCGGCCGCGGCCTTCGCTGCGGTCGCCGGGCCGGGCGGCTGGGTGTTCTCGCCGTCGGTCAGCAGGATGATCAGCGCCGAGCTGTCCGAGCCCGCGGCGACCGGCGGCGGCGAGGCGGTCGGGGCCGGGCTGCGACTGCTGTAGTAGTCGATCGGCGGCGGGTTCTCCGCCGCGTTGATGGCGCTCAATGCGGCCAGGATCCCCTGGCCGAGCGAGGTTCCCCGTTCAGGGCTCAGCCGGTTGATCGCCGAGAGGATCGCTCCCTGGTCGTCGGATGGTGCCTGGACCGAGAGCCCCGCGTCGCTGAAGGCAACGACGCCGACGACGACGCCCGGCGGCATGTCCTGGACGAATGCGGTCGTGGCGGCCTTCGCCGCGGCCATCCGGGTGGGCTTCAGGTCGTCCGCGGCCATGCTCTCCGACACGTCGAAGGCGAGGATCACCGTGCCCTCGGACTGGGGCAGGCTGACCGTCGCCTGCGGCCGGGCGAGGGCCACGAGCAGGACGGCCAGCCCGGCGACGAACAGGACACCCGGGATGTTCGCCCGGCGGCGGCGCGTCGTGCCGCGCTTCGATCCTGGCCCGAGGCCAAGGCCGACATCGGTCATCGCTCGCCGGCGGCGGTGCTCGACCGCCCGGTAGGCGAGGATTCCGAGCGGCAGGAGGAGGACCGCCAGGAGCAGCTGCGGCCAGACGAAGGTCACGGTCAGGCCGTCCGCCGGCGGTGCCGGAGCATCGCCATCCGCACGATCGCCCGGACGAGGTCGTCGTCCGTCGAGAGCGAGGCGGCCTCGACGCCGGCCCGCCGGAAGGCGTCGTTGATCCGCTTCTCGCGGAGGACCGCGGCCTCCTGGAAGCGCCGCCGGAACTGGGCGTTGCCGGTGTCCACGTAGAGCTGCTCGCCGGACTCGGCGTCCTCCATGATGATCGGGCCGACGTCGGGCAGCTCCGTCTCGCGCGGGTCGACGAGGCGGACGGCGAGGACCTCGTGACGGCGCTGGAGCAGCTCCAGCGACCGGTCCCAGCCGGGCTCGCTGATGAAGTCCGAGATGATCACGACGAGGGATCGGCGCTTGATCGCCTGGTTGGCCGTGTCGAGCAGCGGCTTCAGGTCGGTCGGTGGCGCGCCGTCGAGGCGCGGCTGGCCGAGCAGGTCCCGGATGAGTCGAAGGACCTGGTCGCGGCCGCCGCGAGCGGGCACCGTGTGCTCCACCTCGCCGCCGTAGAAGATCGCCCCTACCCGGTTGCCACGCCGGGTGAGGAGCCGGGCCAGGGTCGTGACGAAGTCGATCAGGACAGTCCGCTTCTCGCGATCCGTCTCGACGGTCCCGAAGTCGACCGACGGGCTCAGGTCGAGCAGGAACCAGGCCGTGATCTCGCGATCCTCGTGGTATTCGCGGACGTACGGCGTGTCCATCCGGGCGGTGACGTTCCAGTCGATGTAGCGCACGTCGTCGCCCGGCTGGTACTCGCGCAGGGCGGCGAGGTCCAGCCCGTTGCCGTGGAACAGGCTCCGGTAGTCGCCCTGGAGCAGGCCATCCAGCCGGCGGATGACCTGCCAGTCGAGGCGCTGGAGGATGCGCTCAGGCGCTGACGTGGCCGTTGGACGGCTCCCGCAAGGGGACGACGGGCACCGGCACGCGGCCGAGGATCGTCGACAGGATGGCGTCGGCGCTGACGTTGTCGGAGAGGGCCTCGAACGAGAGGACCAGGCGATGGCGGATCACGTCGCGGGCCATGTCGATCACGTCCTGGGGCAGGGCGTAGTCGCGGCCGCGAACGAAGGCCAGGGCCCGCGCGGTGAGGATCAGGTTGATCG
>DATBPR010000420.1:0-1697 GCA_036561285.1 Candidatus Limnocylindrales bacterium
GCGTCGATCGCGGCGACGAGCTGGAGCTCGCCCGGGCCCATGGCCTCGCGCATCGTGGATTGCAGGTCGCCAACACGGTCGACACCCAGTTCGCCGTCGCGAGCGCTGTCAAGGGAATGACGGCGCTCGTCGTCGTCGGCCTGATCGTCGTCGCCGGTCGATTCCTCTTCCGATCGAGGTCCGGCGAGATCGTGCTGCCCGCGATCCTCGACGAGTCGGTCGGCATGTGGGCGATCCGACGGGTCACCGGGCTGCGACTCTGGGAGCACGAGGACCAGCCGGACGACGAGGTTGCGGCATCGGCCGGGGCCCCGCCGGGCTCGGCCGCCGGCGCGGGCTGGTCGGCGCCGGCCACGACCGCGGTGGCCTGGCCGGACGCGGATCCGAACGCCAGGTACCAGTCGGCCCGCCGGTCCGCCGCCGCGGCCGCCGCGGGCGGCGTCGCCGGCACGCCGGCCGGCCCCGCCGCCACCATCGGGAGCCGGTGGCCGAATCGGCTCGCAATGCTGCTCGCGATCGTCAGCCTCCTCATGATCGTGTTCACGGTCGTCGGCCTCACGGTCCTCCCGCGGGACGTCGGCGACGGCGCGGGAGCAGGCAGGCCGAACGGGAGTGGCGGTCCGGGTGGATCGGCCGCGGCGGTCGTCCCGGGCTCGACCGGCCCCGGCGGATCCGCATCACCTTCGGGCGCCGCCGGCCGCTCGAGCAAGCCGGCCGGTTCGGCCGCGCCGTCGGGAGGCACGCGATCGTCGACCGCGCCCGCCTCGAGCCCGGCCGCGCCGCCGTCCCGCAACCCGGCCCCGACGCCCGTCCCGACGCCGATGCCGTCGCCGACTCCGGCCGCCACGCCGACGCCCCCACCGCTGAAGGCGGCCCTCTCGTGCTCCGCGGTGGTCCTGCTGGCAACCTGCAACGGGACTGCCTCGACCGGCGCCACGACCTACCGGTTCGACTTCGGCGACGGCACGCCGGCCGCGACCGGCCCGAGCCCGCTCGCCCTCCACACCTACGTCGCCGCCGGCACCTACACGGTGACCCTGACGGTCACCGACGGATTGGGCCACAGCGCGACCGGCACGATCAGCCTGAAGGTCGGGCCGTGAGGGCCGGGCGGCCGCGAGACCGCCCCACATCAGCCGGTGATCGTCGTGCGGAGGACGGCCGGAGCGCGGCGCGAAGGCCGGATCGGCCCGTCCGGGAGAGCCGGCGGCCTCTGCTATACTCCCCGCGCCTTAGGTAGGTCAGCCGATGATCGAGCCTGGTCGGGGCTGGGCGTATGCCGCGCTCTTCTCCGAGATCGGCATCTCCCTCCTGGTCACGACCCTCGTGGGGGTGCTCGCCGGTCACTGGGTGGATGAGCAGCTCGGGATGACCGTCCCGGTCTTCGTCCTCGTCGGGTTCCTGCTCGGAGCCGGCTCGGGCACGGTGATGATCTACCGGCTGGTCAGCAGGTTCCTCGAGTCGATGGACTGAAGCGACCGGCGAACCGGATGACGAAGCGAGCGCGGCAGGTGGCCGCGCTCCCGTGTGTGGAGGGATCGTGACGATCGAGCAGGGCCCGGCCGACGCGGCCGCCCCCGCCCAGGCACCGGCGCCGCCCGAGCCCGCCTCGGGGCGTGGTCTCTCCTATCGCTGGTTCCTGCTGATCGGCATCGTGATCATCCTCGACATCGCGGCGTTCATCGTCTTCCCCCAGA
>DATBPR010000421.1:0-1843 GCA_036561285.1 Candidatus Limnocylindrales bacterium
TGGCGACGCTCCGCCCGTGACGCTCGATCCGGACGGGCGGTGCCGCCAGCCAGCGCGCCCAGGCCGGACCGCCCCGCCCGACCTGAAGAACACCGGGCACCTCGAGGGCGGCCAGGCGGACCGTCGCCTCGACGACCGACGGGCTCAGCTCGAGGGCCGGTCCGCTCACTGCCCCACCCGGGACGGCCGGGCCGTGGCGATCCGTCCGTCCGCGGCGGCATCGGACGCGACCTCCGTCGCGGACGGCAGGGCGTCGACGTTCGCGTCCCGACCCGCCGCAGGCACACGGGGCGAGACGGCCGGGTCGCCCCGGAGGGCGTCCTCGATGACCCGGGGGATCTCCGCGCGGGCGGCCGCGGCACCGACCGCGACCGCGTACTCGATCATCCGCCGGCGCGCCCGCCCGTGGGTGATGAGGACCGTGCCGCGGACGCCGAGGAGCGGCGACCCGCCGAGCTTCTCGTAGTCGAAGATCTCGCGGATCCGGCCGATGCCCGGTCGCATCAGGAGATATGCGAGCCGGCCGCGCCAGTCACGCTCGAACTCGGTTCGGAGGAGGCCGCGGAGGATGAAGCTCGACAGGCCCTCGAAGAACTTGATCGTCACGTTGCCGACGGCCGCGTCGCAGACCACGACGTCGGCGACGTGCTCGACGAGATGGCGGCCCTCGATGTTCCCGATGAAGGCGAGATCGGTGCCGCGCAGCAGTTCGGTCGCTTCCTGGACCCGCTGCTCGCCCTTGCCGCCTTCCTCGCCGATCGAGAGGAGGGCCACCGTAGGGTCGACCACCCCCAGGACCCGCTCGGCGTACAGCGCGCCCATCCGGGCGTACTGGGCGAGGTTGAGGCCGGTGCTGTCGGTCGTCGCACCGATATCAAGGAGGACGAAGGGGCCCTTGGCGGTCGTCATCTGGACGGCGAGGGCCGGCCGGTCGACGCCGGGCAGGCGATGGAGGAGGAGGATCGCCGAGGCCACCGCGGCCCCGGTGTGGCCGGCCGTGACGATCGCGTCGGCGTGCCCGTCCCGAACGAGGCGCATCGCGACGTTGATGGAGGCGTCCCGCTTGCGGCGGACGGCCGCGGCCGGCTGCTCGTCCATGTCGACGACCGAGCCGGCGTGGACGATCCGGATGGTGGCCGGGGGATCGTCGCCGAGCAGCGTCCGGACGAGGGCCTCGTCGCCGACCAGGGTGATGTCCGTCTCGGGGTGGGCGATCGCGTAGGCGAGGACGCCGGGCACGACCTCGGCGGGCCCGTGATCGCCGCCCATGGCGTCGACGGCGACGCGCACCCGCGGCTCGCCGGCGACCGACCGGACGGCGCTCAGGTCCACGTGATCTCGATCATCGGCGTCCTGTTCCCGGCGTCGATGGCGGCCTCGCCGCCGGCCTCACCCGATCGACCGGCAGGTCAGGAGGACCTGCGCTCGTCGGTCGACTGCTTGAGCTCGATCGCCTGGCGCCCATCGTAGTAGCCGCAGTTGGGGCAGACATGGTGCTGGCGCTTCGGCTGGTGGCAGTGCGGACACTCGTCGAGCTTCGGCAGGGAGATCGCGAGGTGGGCGCGACGCTCACCCTGCCGGGCGTGCGAGACGCGTCGCTTGGGGACACCCATGGTGTCGGGGCTCCTTTCGGGATCGCGCTCGGGCCGTCACGCGATCGGTCGTTCGTTGTCGCCGGGCCGTCCTGGTCGGGCGCACTCGACCGCGTTCCAAGGTGGGACCGACGGGAGAGTCTACCCGGTCGCGCGCCTCCCGTCATCGGCTCGCCCGGTGGGGCGATCGGACAGGCCGGCCGCGCGCCCGCTCGCTCACGAGTGCCGCTCGGGGACGAAATCGCGGAGCG
>DATBPR010000422.1:0-2093 GCA_036561285.1 Candidatus Limnocylindrales bacterium
CGATCCCGACGGCGCCTCGCGCGACCGTTAGACTCGACCGGTCAGTACCCGCTGGAGGCACCCCGTGCCGAAGGACTACGTTCGACTGACCCAGCCACTCGTCCGCGACTCGAAGGGCGGCGACCTCCGCCCGGCGAGCTGGGACGAGGCCCTGACCAGGGTCGTCATGGGCTTCGAGGCGGCGAAGGCCGCCCACGGGCCCACGACGTTCGGGGTCTTCTCGTGCTCGAAGGCGACCAACGAGGTCAACTTCGCGGCGCAGAAGTTCAGCCGGGCCGTGCTGGGCAGCAACAACATCGACAGCTGCAACCGGACCTGACACGCCCCGAGCGTCGCCGGTCTGGCGACCGTGTTCGGTGCCGGTGGGGGGACCAGCTCATATCGTGAGGCCGAGGAAACGGACCTGATCGTCCTGTGGGGCAGCAACGCCCGCGAGACGCATCCGATCTTCTTCCATCACCTCCTCCGCGGCGTCCGCAACGGCGCCCGCCTGTACGCAGTCGACCCGCGCCGGACGAGCAGCGCCGAGTGGGCGGACGTCTGGCTGGGCCTCGACGTCGGCAGCGACATCGCGCTCGCCAACGCGATCGGGCGCGAGATCATCGCCGCGGGACTGGAGCACAAGGCCTTCATCGCGCACGCGACCGAGGGCTTCGAGGAGTACCGGTCGAAGGTCGAGCCGTACACGCTCGAGTACGGGGAGCGCGAGACGGGAGTCCCGGCCGAGGCGATCCGCGAGCTCGCCCATGCCTTCGCGAAGGCCGACAAGGCGATGATCTGCTGGACCCTCGGCATCACCGAGCACCACAACGCCGTCGACAACGTCGTCGCCCTGATCGATCTCGTGCTCCTCACGGGCCACGTCGGCCGCTGGGGCAGCGGCGTGAACCCGCTGCGCGGCCAGAACAACGTCCAGGGCGGCGGCGACATGGGTGCGCTGCCGGACCGGCTGCCCGGGTTCCAGCACGTCGAGAACCACAAGCTGCGGACGAAGTTCGACCGGCTCTGGGGCGTGACCGTGCCGCCGGACCGCGGCTGGCACCTGTCGGGGATGTTCGACGCGATGGAGCGGGGCGACCTGACCGCGCTCTATGTGATCGGCGAGAACCCGGTCCAGTCCGAGGCGGACCAGAAGCGCGCGAAGCATCTCCTCTCGACACGGGACTTCATGGTCGTCCAGGACATCTTCCTGACCGCGACCGCGGAGCTCGCCGACGTCGTCCTGCCCGCGGCCGCGTCCTGGGCCGAGACGGACGGGACCGTCACGAACTCCGAGCGGCGTGTGCAGCGCGTGCGGAAGGCGCTCGAGCCGCCCGGCGAGGCGCGCGACGACCTCTGGATCATCGAGGAGATCGCCCGCCGGATGGGCGCCGAGTGGGGCTGGAACGGTCCCGAGGACGCCTGGGACGAGCTGCGGAGCCATTCTCCCGTCCACGCCGGGATGTCGTACAAGCGGCTGGAGGAGCTCGGCGGGATCCAGTGGCCGTGCTACGACGAGAACCACCCCGGCGAGCTGTTCCTCCACAGCCGCCTCTGGGAGGACCCGATGCCCGGCCACCGGGTCCCGTTCATCCCGGTCGACCACGACCCGCCGGTCGACAAGCTCGACGACGACTTCCCGATCCGGCTCACGACCGGGCGACGCCTCGACTCGTACAACACCGGCGTGCAGACTGCCGGCTACACGTCTCCACTCCGCCGTGGCGAGAGCCTCGATATCAGCCCCGAGGACGCCATGAGCTACGGGCTGGCGGAAGGCGAACGGGTCAGGGCCGTGTCGCGCCGCGGCCAGGTCGAGGTCCCGATCCGGATCGACCCCTCCCTTCGGCCGGGCCTGACGTTCATGACCATGCACTTCCAGGACGAGGTCGCGGTCAACCTCTTGACCATCGATGCCACGGACCCGAAATCCGGCACGGCCGAGTTCAAGGCGACCGCCATCCGGATCGAGAAGCTGGCGGAGCCAGCCACGGTGTGAGCGACCTGGATGTGGCGACGGCCCGGACCTGAGCCCGAGCCGTCAAGAGTCGCGGAAACGACTGTCAGTTGACGGTGATCGTCGCGTCCATCCCGTCGTGGATCTGGCAGACGTA
>DATBPR010000423.1:0-2493 GCA_036561285.1 Candidatus Limnocylindrales bacterium
AAGCCGACCGCGTCACCGCCTCGACGGCAACCGAACGTTCACCGGGCGGTCACCGGTCGTGCCCGAACGAGACTGTTAGGATCGGGCCATGAAGCGGACGATGGCGGTGATCCTCGCCGGCGGTGAGGGTGAGCGGCTGTCGATCCTCTCCGGGGTCCGCGCCAAGCCCGCGGTGCCCTTCGGCGGCAAGTACCGGATCATCGATTTCACGCTCTCGAACTGCGTCAACTCGCTGATCGACAACGTCGTCGTCCTGACCCAGTACAACCCGCGGTCGCTGAACGACCACATCGGGCTCGGTCGGCCGTGGGACCTGGACCGGAACCAGGGCGGCGTGAAGCTCCTCCAGCCGTACATCGCGCGCGGCCGCGTGGCGGAGTGGTATCGCGGCACGGCGGACGCGGTGCTCCAGAACTTCAACGTCATCGAGCACGACGCAGGCGACATCATCCTGATCCTGGCCGGGGATCACATCTACAAGATGGACTACCAGCCGTTCATCGCCGCCCACCGCCGGAAGCGGGCCGACGTGACGATCGCCGTGCGTCGCGTGCCGCTCGCCGAGGCGACCCGGATGGGGATCCTGGGCCTCGACGAGAACGACAAGGTCACCGAGTGGCAGGAGAAGCCGAAGCACCCGAAGAGCGATCTCGCATCGATGGGCGTCTACGTCTTCTCCAAGCGGGCGCTCATGCGCTGGCTCAGCGAGGAGCGGACCGACTTCGGCCGCGACATCGTCCCGGCGATGCTCGAGGGCGGTGCCCGCGTCTTCGGCTACCACTTCGACGGCTACTGGCAGGACGTCGGCACGATCCAGAGCTACTGGGAGGCGAACCTCGCCCTGCTGGAGGACCAGCCGGAGCTCGACCTCTACGACCGCGACTGGACGATCCACACGAAGTCCGAGGAGCGGGCGCCCGCCCAGGTTGGCCCGACGGCCCAGGTCCATCGGAGCCTGATCAGCCACGGCTGCGTGATCAACGGGACGGTCGTGAACAGCGTGCTCTCGCCGGGCGTCCGGGTCGACGTCGGCGCGGTCGTCCGCGACTCGATCGTGATGTTCGACTCGGTCATCCGCTCCGGGGCGGTCGTCGACCGCTCGATCCTCGACAAGGAGGTCGTCGTCGGGCCCGGCGCGATCGTCGGCGACGGGCCGGACTTCGACACGCCGAACCGCCAGGAGCCGACCCGTCTCAACACGGGGATCACCGTCATCGGCAAGCGGGCGAACATCCCGCGCGGCGCCCGGATCGGGCGCAACGTGAAGGTCGCCGGCGACGTGAAGACAACCGACTTCGCGTCGCGGGTCGTGAAGAGCGGCGCCTCGGTCGATTCCCCTCGACCCCTGACCGCCGCCGCCCGGCTGGCCGCCGCAAACCGCCGGCGGCAGCAGCGCGTGGCGGGTGGCGGCAGCACGCCGGAACCGACGACGGAGACCGCCTCGCCCGACGGCTGACGGACGCGCGGGCGCGCCGGCGCGATCCGGGCCTCCGTCGACGGCCCGCACCGCCCTTCGAGGGTAGACTGCCCGCCATGCCTGGAGCGGAGTCGGGCGTGCTCGTCCGGCCCACCGACATCGAGCGCTGGCTCGACGACCTGGGCCTCGTCCCGAGCGCCCGCGAGGACCGTGACGGCGTCACGTCGTGGGACCTCCGTCTGGACGGGCGCCGCCGGTTCGATGTGCCCATCACCCTGATCCTCGACCCGGCCTTCGCGCTGATCTGCTGGGTCCATTTCGCGCCGCCGATCGGGGACGCGTTCCGCAAGTCCTACCGGAAGCTGCTCCGCTGGAACGACGAGTACCCGTTCGTGAAGTTCTCGCTGGCCGAGGACGACCGGCCGGTCCTCGCGACCGAGATCGCGGTCGCCAGTCTCGATCGGGAGGTCCTCGGGCTGACGATCGCCCGCTCGCTCGCAATCGCCGACCGGCTGCTCGAGGAGTCGGCCGGCTGGCTGTGGATCGGCGGGCGGATCCCGGACACGAGTGGGCGAACGAGTCGTGGCGCGGCCCTCCTCGACCGGTTCGCGGACCGTCTCGGCGAGCTGGCCGGGACCGCGACGGCCGACGCGACGACGACCGGTGCCGCGGGGGCCGGCGCCGCCAAGGCAGCGGCCGCCGACGATGAACCCGTGGAGATCGAGGCCGCGATCCCGTGAGCCTCACGGTGCACGCCCGGCGGATCTCCGCCGCGGCCGCCCTCTTCGCGCTGCTCCTCGTGGCCATCACGTCCGCGCTTCCGGCGGGGACGCCCGGCGCCCCGGTCGACGCCCTCGCGGCGGGGGGTCTCACAACGACCGCCGATGCGCGCTACGTGGTCGATCCGGCGACCCACAAGGTCCACGTGGCGGTGACGCTATCGGCGACCAACCACCTGACCGACACGAAAACCCGCCGCTACTTCTTCGACCGGTCGTTTCTTGCCGTGCCGGCCTCGACCGCCGGCTACAAGGTCGCGAGCGCGGGCGCCTCGCCGCATGTCACCGTCACCGCCC
>DATBPR010000424.1:0-2668 GCA_036561285.1 Candidatus Limnocylindrales bacterium
CTGGGCGGCCGTCGTCCATTCGAGCAGCCCGCGATGGCTGAGGTACACGCGGGCCAGCGTCCGGACGATCGCGTCCGACATGAGCCAGGCCTGGTGGGCGAGCAGGGCCAGGCCGATCGCGACCCGGGACGCGCCGACCGCCACGTCGGCGCCGACGGCCCGCAGGTGGCTCCGCTTCGAGATCCCCTGGCGTCGCGGCCGGAGACCGGACAGGACGGGCAGGGCCGCGGGAACGAGGACGGTCGCCAGCACGAACCCCGTCCAGACGCCCGCCGTGATCCCCGGCACGATCCACGCGGCGACCAGGGTCGCGACGGTGAACGGGGCGGAGAGCGTCCGCCGCAGGTTGTCCACCATCTTCCAGCGGGCGATGCCCGGCATCGCGTTGCGAGCTCGGCGACCCGACGCGTCGCGCGCGCGGCCGAGGATCCACGGGAGGAGCTGCCAGTCGCCGCGCGCCCAGCGATGCTGGCGCGAGGCCTCGACCAGGTAGTTCGCGGGGAACTCGTCGAAGAGCTCGATGTCGGTCACGAGACCCGCCCGGGTGAACACGCCCTCGAACAGATCGTGGCTCAGCAGCGCGTTCTCGGGGACCCGCCCGTCCAGCGCCTCGCTGAAGGCGTCCACGTCGTAGATGCCCTTGCCGGTGAAGCTGCCCTCGCCGAACAGGTCCTGGTAGACATCGGACACTGCCGAGGCGTACGGGTCGATCCCGGCCGGACCCGAGAACGCGCGCTGGTAGATCGAGGCATCGCGCTCGGTCGGCAGCGTCGGCGTGATCCGGGGCTGCAGGATGCCGTAGCCCCGGACGACCCGGCGCCGGACCGGATCGAACACGGGCCGGTTGAGCGGATGCGCCATCGTCCCGACGAGCCGCCCGACCGCTCCCCGCGGCATCCGCGTGTCGGCGTCGAGGGTGACGACGTACCGGACGTCGGCGGGCGGCGTCGAAGACGGCCGATCCGTCAGCAGGATGTCGTGGCCCGGCGACCCGCGGAGCAGCGCGTTGAGCTGCTCGAGCTTGCCGCGCTTGCGCTCCCAGCCCATCCAGCGCCCTTCGGCCTCGTTCCAGCGACGCCTGCGGTGGAAGAGGAGGAATCGCGCCCCACCGCCCGGTGCCTCGCCGTGGCGCTCGTTGAGGCGGTCGATCGCGGCGACGGCGGCGGCGAGGATGGCGTCGTCGCCGGGCATCTGCTCGTCGAAGGCGTCGAGCCAGTCGGACAGCAGCGAGAAGCGGATGTCCCCATCCCGGTTCGCGAGGTAGTGGACCTCGAGCTGGCCGACCTGCGCCTCGACGTCCGCCTCGTCCGCAAAAAGCGTCGGCACGACGACGAGCGTCCGGAGCGATTCGGGGACCCCGTCGTCGAGATCGAGCCGGGCCAGGGGCAGGGGCCCGAGCAGGCTGGGCACGGCCCGGTTCACCAGCGAGATCGCGAGGTCTGACGCCGGGATCAGCCCGAGGAGTCCGAGCGCCAGCAACGCCGTGGACGGAATGCCGGCGGCCGCGGAGATCGCCAGCGGGATGGCGAGGATCAGGGCCGTGACCAGCGCGATCGACCCGAGGTAGGCGCCGGTCGCCTCGTGCGCATAGGCCCGCCGCAGACGGACCGCGAGTGGCGGGGTGATCCCGAGGGCGTGCTCGAAGGCGGGCCGGCCGTCGGCGATGAGCCAGTAGCCGGGATCCGCCGGCGCGGCCAGGACCGTGCTCGCGGCCACGGCCTCGGCCGCCTCGGACGCGTGGCCGGCGGACTCGGGCGTCTCCGGGTCCGTGGAGATCGGCGGTGAAGCGGTCGGCGGGGGCGGCGACGGTGGAGCCCCGGACGAGGAGGCCGCCAGGGCGACGACCCGGCTCGCGACGTCGACCTCGTCGAGGCCGGATCGTTTGGCCAGGCTCTCGATCGCGTGGCGGTAGCGATCCCGCGTCGCGAAATCCATCGCCGCGAACGACCCCGCGCCGCGCAGGACGTCGTCGACGACGCTGACGCTCTCGACGAACTGGGCCCAGTCGAACCACGAGATCAGGCGCATGCTCGTGATTGCGTTCCGGACCGTCACGTTCATCGTTGCCTGGCGCTGGTGCTCCAGCCGGACGATCTCCTCGGGCGAGGAGCCGTCCGCGATCACGAGTCGCTCGAGCCAGCGGAGGCCGGGCGTCACGTCCGGGTCCTGGTCTCGCAGCCGCTGGAACAGCTGGACCCGGGCGGCGACGGAGAACGACGCAGGCGAGAGGCGGCGGAGCGCCGCCGCGGCCTCGTCGGGCGAGTCGCGGCCGACCCCGAGGAGGCTGTCGGCGAGCTCGTCGGCGCGCTGGCGGTCGGCCCGGCTCTGGACGATCCGGACGGCGATCCGGCGGAGGTTGTCGACGAGCAGGAACCGCAGGCTGATCGCGATCGCCCACAGCTCGCCGACCGTCAGCGGCTCGACCTCCTGGTAGGCCCGGACCATCCGCCGGAGGCTGTCCGGCTCGAAGAGGCTATCCGTGTGGGCGATGTACGCCCAGGCGAGGCCGATGACCCGCGGATAGCCGGCGAGATGGCCCTCGGCGAGCTTCGGCAGCTCCTCGTAGTAGTTCGCCGGGAGGTCGTCGCGGATCTCGCGGAGCTGCTCGTCGACGACCGGGAAGTTGTCGACGAGCCATTCGGCCGCCGGCGTGATCGCTCGCTCGTCG
>DATBPR010000425.1:0-6462 GCA_036561285.1 Candidatus Limnocylindrales bacterium
GGCGTGATCAGGCAGGCGGGACAGCCGCGTCGTCCCCGGCGGTCGGCTCGACGGCGATCGGCGCCGGGACGGTGGGTGCGGTCGGGGCGACTCCCACGGGCTCGGGCGTCGGGGCCGGAGCGGCCGACGGTGCGGGCTCGAGCGGTGCCGGCGCGGCAGCCTGCGTCGGAGCGGCGGAAAGCGGGACCGCGGCCACGGGAGCCGTGGCGACCGGAGCGAGGGGGGCCTGCGGAGCCGCGGCGGCGACGCCGGCGGCCGCGATCGGCGCGGCCTGGGGCGCCGGCGCGGGGGCTGCCTGCGGCGAGACGTCGACGCGAGCGGCGTCGGTGATGTCGGAGGAGGCCTTGCGGAACTCCTTGATGCTCTTGCCGAGGGCGGCGCCGACGTCGGGCAAACGTCCGGGACCGATGACGATCAACGCGATCACGAGAATGATGATGAGCTCGACGGGCCCGATGTTCGGCATGTCGGTTGGTTTCGACCTCGTCTGTTCGCGCGGCCGGCGCCGGGCCGGCTGACGCGCTGGCTAGGGTAGCACGGGCAGGCGGGCAGCCCAGCCGCGCGCGGCTTCCGCGAGGGCGTCGCGCAGGGCATCCCGGGCGGTCGCGTCGGTTCCCTCGGCCCGGTCGCCGGGCGCACGTCCGGCCCCGGCGATCCCCCGCGAGACATTGACGAGGAGACCCCCACCGAGGCGGCCACCGGCGGGAGCCGCCGTGGCCCGTCCGTCACGGAGCACCGCGGCCTCGTCGCCACCCTGCGCGCCGACGCCCGGCACGAGGAATGCCAGGCCCGCGGCGATCGTCCGGATCTCGGCCAGCTCCGCCGGCGCAGTTGCGCCGACGACCAGCCCCACGGTCCCGCCGGGTCCCCAGGACGACGCTCGGCGGGCGACCCGCGCATAGAGCGGCTCGGCAGGTTGCCCGCCGTCGCGGTCCGCCTCGACCCGCAGCCCCTGGAGCTCCGCCGCGCCCGGGTTCGACGTGCGGCACAGGACATAGGCGAACCGGTCCACGCGCTCGAGCAGCGGGGCGATCGCCTCCTCGCCGAGATACGGGCTGACCGTGATCGCGTCGGCGCCGAGCCCGTCGAAGAGGGCGATGGCCTGACGGGCCGCCGTCGAACCGATGTCGCCGCGCTTGGCATCGATCAGGACCGGGATGTCGGCCGGGATCGTCGCCCGGAGCCGCTCGAGGGCCGCCAGCCCCTCCGAACCGAAGGCCTCGAAGAACGCGAGGTTCGGCTTGACGGCCGCCGCGGCGGGCAGCGCCGCCTCGAGCACGAGGGCCGCGTACTCCGTGACGCCGCGCAGATCGGCCGAGAACCCCGGCGGCAGGGCCGCGGGATCCGGATCCAGGCCGAGGCAGAGGACCGTGCCGGTGCTCGCGGAGCGCGCCGCGAGCCGCTCGAGGTAGGTGGAGCGTGCCGGCGAGACGTCCGATGCCACTCCCCCATCCGGGGCGGGAGCGAGCGCCGGGTCGCCGGCCAGGGTCACGGGGCGGTCGACCCCGATGCGGCGGGGCCGCTGACGCCCGGCGCGGCACTCCCCGGCTGGCTCGGCCCGGCCGAGGGCGCCGGGAGCTCGGACGGCGGGATGAACCATGACGGACGGGATGCCCCGTCGAGTCCCGACACCGTGGTCAGGTCGGTCGTCTTCGACACGGCCCATTGGCCGCTTGAGGCGTCGAGCGTCGCCTCTTTCAGGTCGACGATCTGGCCCGCGAGGTGAAGGAACGCGACCGCATCCCCGGCGGGCGACCAGACCGGCGAGAACGAGTGTGCGTCGTCCGTGACCTGCAGAACTTCCTTGCCCCGGCTGTCGAGGATCACGACATCCGTCCCGAACGAGTCGCTCCGGGTCGCGGCCACGAACCGTCCGTCCGGCGAGTACGACGGGGAGAGATAGCCAGGGCCCGTGAACACCGCGGTCTTCTTCGTTGCCGGGTCATAGCGGTACAGCTGGGGCGCGCCCTTCGGGCCGTCGCGCCCGTTCCGGACGTAGAGGAGCGCCCTGCCGTCGCTCCGCCAGGCCGGGTCCTGATGACCGAGCGAGCCGGACTCCGGGAGCTTGAGGGACGTGAGCTTCCCGCTCGCGAGGTCGAATCGCTTCAGGACCACGTCGCTCTGGAGCGGGTTCGGGGCGTCCGTCGCGACGATCACCGATTTCCCGTCCGGCGACGGCGTCGGCTCGCGCATCCAGGCGAACCAGGTGTTGCTCCCCTGCCGGAACCGGCCGGTCGTCAGACGCTGGGCCCCGCTTCCGTCCGGCTTCATCCGCATGAGCGAGGGCGTCTCGAGGTCGTACCACGTCCGCTGGCCGCCGCCGTTCGCGGGGAACTTGCCGCGGCCTTCCGCGACCCGGATGAAGTAGATCCACTGGCCGTCGCTGGAGAACGCCGGCATCGAGTCCGAGCCCGAATTCGTCAGCTGCTTCACGTCCTTGCCGGTCTGGAGCCAGATGTTGCCGGCCTTGGCGTAGGCGATCGAGCCCTTGAAGGTGACCTCCGGCTCGACGATGACCACGTTCGACGGCGCCGGCGTGATCGCCGGGCCGCCGGGCTGGTTGTCGTTGCCGTTGGCGCTCGCCGTCTTGACGAACGGCAGCTGGCCGTTCATCAGCTGGAGCGTCACGATCGCCACGACGACGAGGGCAACCACCGCCAGAACGGGCGCGATCAGCCCGGTGACCGGCCCGATCCCGTAGGGGTCGCGGGGGGCCTTCGGGTTCGAGCGACCCGGCCGCGCGGTCACGCCGGGGCTCCGGCGACGACTGGCGACGGGAGCGCGGTGGCCCCGCCGGCGACGCCCGCAACCGACGCCGCGGACTCGAGCCCCGCGGACTCGAGCCCCGCGGACGCGACGTCGCGGATCTCCAGCTGGAGGGACTCGTAACCGCCGAAGGTCCGGCTCGCAAGGCGCGCCGCAACGTCGACGACGTCACCTTCGTGGACGGTCTCGACCAGGTCGGATCGGCCGAAGGCGATGCCGTCGAGGACGTCGATCCGACGACGGAGAGTGAGCTGGGTGTGGCCGCCGGTGGCGGCCCGGACGCGCGTCACGGTCAGGCCTTGGACGAGCAGCACCGGCTGCGTGTTGCCCACGCCGCACGGCTGCAGGCGGGCGAGGTCCCGCTGGAGGGCGTAGTCGACGTCGAGCGCGGGCAGGGCGAGGTCGATGTCCAGGCGTCGTCGCGGGTCCGGCGGCGCGGCGGCCGCGGCCAGGGCACCGAAGGTCGAGACGAACTCGGGCCAGCGCTCGGTGGCGATCTCGAACCCGGCCGCGCCGGCGTGACCGCCGTGGCGGATGAACAGCGAGGAGCAGGCCTCGAGGGTGGCGCCGAGATCGAGCCGGCCGTCGCTTCGGCACGACGCCCGGATGACGTCGCCGAGCTCGGCTCCGACGACGGCCGACCGCCCGTGGTCGTCGACCAGCCGTGAGGCCACGAGCCCGACGATCCCGACCGGCCACGGGCCGCGGACGATCGTCACCGCGTCGTCCGTCGAGGTCGCGGCGACCGCCGTCGCCTCGGCCATCGCCGCCTTGACCTCCGTCATCGCCTGGCTCGTCAGGTCGCGACGCGTCTTGTTCGCCGCATCGAGCTCGGCGGCCAGGCGATCCGCCTCGGCCCGGTCGTCCGTCAGGAGGAGGGCGGACGCGACGGCCGTCTCGCCGATCCGGCCGGCGGCGTTGATCCGCGGCGCGACCGCGAACGAGAGCCCTTCCACGTCCACCGCGGCCGGGGCGATCGAGGAGGCGGTAAGAAGCGCGGCGACGCCCGGTCGCGGCCCGGCGGCGATCGCGGCCAGCCCGAGCCGGACGATCGCCCGCGTCTCGCCGAGGATCGGCACGAGGTCCGCGATGGATCCGATCGCGGCGAGGTCGACCAGGTCCATGGCGGCGGACCGGCCGTCGGGCTCCGCCTCGAGCAGCAGCTGGGCGAGCTTGAACGCGACGCCGCTGCCGGCCAGCCGGCGCTCCGGGTAGCGGCTGTCCGCCCGCTGCGGATTGACGATCGCGAGAGCCGGCGGCAGGTCCGGCGGCACGCGGTGGTGGTCCGTCACGAGGACGTCGATCCCGGCGGCCTGCGCCTCCGCGATCTCCGGTCCGCTGGTCGAGCCGCAGTCGACGGTCGCGATCACGCGGACGCCGGCCTCCACCGCGGCGGCAATCGCCTTCCGCGAGAGGCCGTGGCCCTCGTCGAGCCGGCTGGGGACGTACGGGACGGCCTCGATGCCGAACCGCCGGAGCGCCCGGACGAGGATCGCCAGCCCCGTCAGCCCGTCGGCATCGAAGTCGCCGAAGACCATCACCCGCTCGCCGTCGCGCCGGGCACGGGTGAGCCGCTCGAGAAACACGTCGGCGTCGGGCAGGAGGCTTGGGTCGTGCAGCGCCGTCTCCGGCGCGGCGAAGAACGCGTCCAGCTCGTCGGCCGTGCCGATCCCGCGACTGGCGAGCAGGCCGATCGCGCGACTGCCGAGCCCGAGCCGATTGCCCGACTCGAGGAGCTCCGCCGTCGGAGTGACGGCATCCGTCAGCCGCCAGGCGAAGCGGGGCTCGATCACGAGATCAGGATGCCACGGGGCGGACATCCGCGGCTCCATTCCGGCTTCACGGCCGCTTCGTTCCGGCTGCATCGGGACTGCACCGGGACTGCACCGGAGCTTCGCCACGGGTGGGGGCGCGCACGCGGGTCAGGAGGCGGCGCGACGGGTGCGCGGCGCGCGCGTCGACCCGGTCCGCCCGAGCCGCTTGGCCTCCCAGTTGTGCCAGACGACGAGGAGCGGCGACGCGTTGAAGATCGACGAGTAGGTCCCCGAGATGATCCCGATCAGGAGGGCCAGGACGAAGTTGTTGATCGCCTGGCCGCCGAAGAGGTACAGCGCGAGCAGGGTCAGGACGACGGTGAAGCTCGTCATGATCGACCGGGCGAGCGTCTGGAGGATCGAGTGGTTCACGATCTCGTCGAACGGCTCGCCGGCATGCCGGGCCCGGTTCTCCCGGATCCGGTCGAAGACGACGATCGTGTCGTGGACGCTGAATCCGATGACCGTGAGCATCGCGGTGACGAACAGCGCATCGATCGCGAGGCCGACGAACGTCCCGAGGATCGCGAAGATCCCGACGACCACGATCACGTCGTGGACGAGCGCGACCAGGGCCGTCACGCCGAACTTCACGTCCTGGAACCGGTAGGTGATCCAGAGGAGGATGCCCGCCGATCCGACGATGATGAGGATGATTGCCTGGCGGATGAGGTCCGACGAGACGACCGGGCCGATCGTGGTGAGCGATGCCTGCTCGGCGATCGGGCCGAGGGCGGCCTGCAGGGCGGTGACCATCTCACCGCCCTTGCCCTCCGTCGGGAGCTGGGTGTTGCCGATCGCCGTGCCGGGCGAGCCGGACGGGGACGGCGAGCCGGAAGCTCCGGGCGATCCGCTCGGCGCCGCGCTCGGGCTGGGCGAGGCGCTCGGGCTCGGGCTGGGCGTCGGCGACGGCGTGGGAGACGGCGAGGTCGACGCCGCGAGGGCGGCGGAGCCGGACGCCGCAGCCGACGGGGCCGCCGACGCGGAAGCGACGGCCGAGGCCGACGGCGCGATGGAGGCGCTGGCGCTCGGCGCGAGGGTCGGCACGGGCGTCGGCGAGGGCTCGGGCGGACGCAGACCGATCGGGTCGGTCTTGATGTCCATGAACCCGTTTTGCTGCTCGACTACGATCGCCTGGAGGCCCTTTGCCTTGAACACCGACGCGACCTGGTCCGCCGTCACGTTGGGGTCGGCGAAGCGGATCTGCCAGGTGGTGCCGCCCGTGTAGTCGATCGTGAACTGGAGGCCCTGCTTCCCTCCCGTGAAGAAGGTCAGGAGGATGAAGATGAGACCGGGGATCGTGACGATCAGGGAGAGGGCGAAGAACCAGCGACGCTTCCCGATGATGTCAAACACGGGAGCGGGCCTCTCCCCTCACCCGGCCGCGCGGCGTGGGCCTGCCCGCCGCGGCGAACTCCTCCTCGCTCACGCCGAACCAGTACGCCTTGCGCGACCAGCTGCGGGCGACGACCCAGCGGAGGATCGAGCGCGTGACGACGATCGCGCTGAACATCGAGACGAGGACGCCGATGATCAGGACGAGGGCGAAGCCGCGGATCGTCGACGAGCCGAAGAGGTAAAGGATCGTCGCGGTGATGAGGCTCGACACGTTCGAGTCGAGGATCGAGTTCCAGGCCCGGCCGAAGCCCGCCTCGACCGCGGCGGGCAGCGTCTTGCCGACCCGCATCTCCTCCTTCATCCGCTCGAAGATCAGGATGTTGGCATCGACCGCCATGCCGATCGAGAGGACGAAGCCGGCGATGCCCGCAAGGGTCAGCGTCACGGGGATGAGCCGGAAGATCGCCAGCACGACGAACGTGTAGTAGATGAGCGCGAAGCTCGCGACGACGCCCGGCAGCCGGTAGTAGATCAGCATGAACAT
>DATBPR010000426.1:0-2511 GCA_036561285.1 Candidatus Limnocylindrales bacterium
ACCATGTTCCCGCCGATCTGGGTCGCCGCCTGGGCGAGCCACAGCAGGAGGAATGGCCGGTTCTTGAAGACGGCGAGCGCGCCCTCGTCGGGTGCCGTCGTCGCGGGGGCGGTCCCGCCCGCCGTCACGGGGCGCTGGGCCGCGGAGCCGCCGCCGCGCTGAGGACCGGGTCGCCGCGCTCCACGAAGCCGGCGAGGCGGCGCTCGAGCTGGCGTCGATCGATCAGCACGTGGCGCGCGCAGCCTTGGCAGCGAAGGCCGATGTCGGCGCCGAGACGGTCGACGAGCCAGGTGTCGGCACCGCACGGATGGCTGCGTCGGAGACGGACGATGTCGCCGAGGAACAGCTCGATCGCGGGCCGGTCGGTCATCCGGCCGAGGGTATCAGAGGCGAGGATGGCCATGGCTCGGGACGAGAGTCGCCCGGGTCGCCGGCAGCGTCATCGGATCGTCGGACGGCTCGGACGGCCGGATGTCGATCGTCGCCGCCGGGTCCGTCGCTGCGAGGAGCGCCACGATCCCACCGGCCCGGGTCAGTGATCCGGTCAGCGTCTCCGGCCGGCCGATTGCCCGGATCGTGAACGGATCGCGCAGCAGCACGCCGTTGACGTCGAGCGAGCCCGGATCGCCACGCACCGTTGTCCCGGGCACGACCCGGACGCTCTCGACCGCGATCGCCTCGGCACCCGCGTTCCGGAGCTCGTTGAGGAGGGCGTCGACGGAGTCGGAATCGATCGGCCCGTTGACGACGATCGTGACGCCCCGCCCGGCCACGGGATCGAGACCGGACCACGCCCGGATCCGGCCGAGCTCCGCCTGGATCTGCTCCACCGAGGTCGCGCCGTTCGTCCGGTCCGCCCGGAGCTCGTCGAGCTGGCCCTGGAGGCTGCCGACCTCGGTCCGGAGCTGGTCGTTCCGCGTGTTCAGGCTGCCGACGAGCGTCGTGAGGTCCTGGGCCGACTTGTTCTGGAGCGCCGATCCGCCGGTCTGGGTCCGGAGCTGGACGACGACCAGCAGACCGAGGAGGAACGCGACCGCCGCGATCGTGACCTGGCTGCGCCGATCGCGCATCGCCGACGAGCCCAGGGCCGGCCTCCGCGTCACGGCTGCGCGCTCCCCGCGTCGGGCGAGGCCGGGCCGGCGGAGCCTCCCGACGCCGACGGCGACGGAACGGCCCGCGACTCGCTGAGGTTGACCGAGCCGGCGAACGCCGGGATGTCGACCGACGCGGGCTCCGCCCACGAGATCCCGATCCCGAAGGAGCCGCGCCGGGTGCTGACGAACTCCTGGAAGCCGGGCGAGGCCGATAGGCGGGAGAACAGCTCCGGCGGGCCGATGGCGCTGACCTGGTACGGGCCGGCCAGGTAGGCGGCGTTCACGAGGACCGAGCCGCCGATGTCGATGATCGCGGTGGACGTCGTGATCCGCTCGTCGTTGATCGCCACTGCCTCCGCCCCGGCCTTCCAGAGCTCGTCGGCGACCCGGCGGAGGTCGTTCGCGCCGACGAGGTAGTCGCCCTCGTTGCCGCCCGGCGGCACGGGCTGGTCGGAGTCCGCGAGCTTGAGGACGATGCCGGTCCCGGTCAGCGGGATCAGGCCGGCGGCGATGCGCGCCTCCTCCAGCTGGGTGTTCAGGGTCCGGACGGCGGCCTGCGAGCCCGCGCTGTCCTGCTCGATCGCCTGGATCTGGCCGCGGAGGGCCACGATCTTCGCCTTGAGCTGGTCCTGCTGGTCCTGGAGGGCCAGCGCCGTCTCGACCAGCGGGGTCCGCTCCTGGCTGGTGTAGCGGACGCGCGGCCCTTCGGCCGCGAGCTGCGCGGCGATCAGGAAGCCGAGCAGGAGCAGCGCGACGCCGAGCGTCACCTGCCAGCTGGGGATTGACCGGATCCGGCCGGCAAGGGCCGTCACCGCGGCGGATCCTCCGGCTCGTCCGGCCCCGCCTCCCCTGCCCCGTCCACGCCCGCCGGACCGTCCTGATCCTCGTCCCAGCCCGGCCCGAAATGGATGCCCGGCAGCCCGGCCGGCGGCGGCTCGGTCGGCTGTGGCTCGCCCGGCATCGTCGTCGCGTCCCCGATCTCGCTGGCCAGATCCATCGCCCCGTCATCGTCCGCGATCCGCGATCGCCCGAAGAGGCGATTCCACCCGGCATCCGGGTCGGTCCGTCCGCGACTTGCGGCCCGCCGGGCCCCGAGCGAGGCGATCACGAGGACCAGCACCAGGCCGATGACGCCGGTCATGGGCACGAGCACCCGGGCCAGCGGATCGTCGTCGAGCGAGCCCGGACGCGGCGCCCCAGGCGGCTGCGGCGGCTCCGACCCGACGACGTCGAACGACGGGTTCGGCTGCGGCCCGGTCCAGCCGGACGGGAGCGGCCCCGCCGGAGCCGGCCGCGGACCGTACTGGGCGGGTGCGCTGGCGTGCAGCTCCGCGAGCCAGTCGCGCTGGAACCCGGCCACGTCGACGCCCAGGGCCGCCTGGAAGGCCCCGTCGTCGGACACCCCGTCGTGGTAGGA
>DATBPR010000427.1:0-2028 GCA_036561285.1 Candidatus Limnocylindrales bacterium
TCATCGACGCCCTCCGGCGTGGCGAGGTGGGCGTCGACCTGATCGCCGTCGTGGCGATGGTCGGGGCGATCCTTCTTGGGCAGGCGCTCGCCGGCGCCGTCATCGCCGTGATGGTCACAACCGGCCGGGCCCTCGAGGACTATGCCGACACCCGCGCCAGACGCGAGCTGGCCGCCCTGCTCGCCCGGTCGCCTCGAGTCGTCCACCGCTATGGGCCTGACGGCCTGACCTCACCGCCGATCGAGTCAGTCGTGACTGGGGACCGGCTTCTCGTCAAGCCTGGCGAGGTTGTTCCCGTCGACGGCACGGTCGTCGGCGATTCGGCGGTCCTGGACGAGTCGGCGCTGACCGGCGAATCCCGTCCGTCCGTCCACCAGCCCGGAGACCAGATCGCGTCCGGCACGGTCAACGCGGGCGGCCCGTTCGACCTGATCAGCCTGGCCAGCGCCGAGGCCAGCACGTACGCTGGGATCGTCCGGCTCGTTGCCTCGGCCGCGTCGTCGAAGGCCCCGTTCGTCCGCCTGGCCGACCGGTTTGCCCTGCTGTTCCTGCCCCTGGCGTTCGGGATTGCCGGGATCGCCTGGCTCGTGTCCGGAGACCCGGTCCGAGCCCTCGCCGTGCTCGTCGTGGCAACGCCCTGCCCGCTGATCCTCGCCGCCCCGATCGCAATCGTGGCCGGGATCTCGCGCGCGGCCGGACGCGGGATCATCGTCAAGGGCGGCGGGGCGCTCGAAAGCCTCGCCCGGGCGAGCGTCGTCCTGTTCGACAAGACCGGAACGCTGACCGCGGGCAGCCCCACCGTGGCTGCCGTCGAATCCTTCGGCGCGATCGAGTCGGATCGCCTCCTCCAGCTTGCCGCGTCGCTGGAGCAGCTATCGCCCCACGTCTTCGCCGGAGCCGTGGTCCGGGCGGCCCATGAGCGCGGGTTGACCCTCGAGCTGCCCGACGACGTCGTCGAGCAAGCCGGGAGCGGCGTCACTGGACGGATCGCGGGCCAGACGGTCCAGGTTGGCCAAGCCGACTGGATCGCCGCCGCGGGACCACTGCCGAGCCAGGTCCGCGACCTGCGCCGGCGAACGGCCCTCGAGGGCTCGTCGACCGCGTTCATCGGCCTCGGCGGCTCGATCGAGGGAGTCATCATCCTGACCGATCCGATCCGCACCGAGACCCCGCGGGCGTTGCGCCTGCTCCGTCGGGCGGGGATCGAGCGGATTGTCATGGTCACCGGCGATACGCCGGCCGTGGCCGAGACGGTTGGGTCGGCCATCGGCGTCGACGCGATCCTGGCCGAGCGGACGCCGTCCGAGAAGCTCGCGATTGTTGCCTCCGAGCGCGCCGACTCGGGCGGAATCGTGGTCATGGTGGGTGACGGGATCAACGACGCCCCCTCGCTCGCGGCAGCCGATGTCGGGGTTGCGATGGGGGCGCGTGGCGCCACCGCCGCATCGGAGGCCGCCGACATCGTCATCGTCGTCGACCGCCTGGATCGCCTGGCCGAGGCGATCCGCATCGCCCGCCGGTCACGCCGGATCGCCCTGGAATCGATCGTCCTGGGAATCGGGCTCTCGGTCGTGGCGATGATCGTGGCAGCGTTCGGGTTCCTGCCACCCGTGCCCGGCGCGATCCTCCAGGAGCTCATCGACGTGGCCGTGATCCTCAATGCCCTCCGGGCACTCGGCGGAGATCGCCAGCGCCAGACGACGGTCCCCGGCTGGACCGAGACCGGGCCGACCCTTCAGGCGGCCCACAGCCGTCTCCATGGCGAGATTGAACGGCTGCGCCAAACGGCCGATCGCCTGGACGAGATGTCGGCCGCGGCCGCCCTCGTGGAGGTCCGTGGAATCAATGCCTTCCTGGTCGGTCCGCTCCTCGACCACGAGCGGTTCGAGGACCAGACGATCTATCCATCGGTGGCCTCGGCCTCGGGCGACGACGACGCGACCGCGCCACTCAGCCGCACCCACCGCGAGATCTTCCACTTGATCAGCGTGTTCGATCGCCAGGTCGACGAGCTTGAGGCGAGCGGGC
>DATBPR010000428.1:0-8961 GCA_036561285.1 Candidatus Limnocylindrales bacterium
GTCGAGCACCAGCCGACCGCCGTCGGACACCACCAGATGCGTCCCGTCCGGGCTCCACGAGGCCTCCACAGCGGGGCCGGGACCGGCCGGTACCTTGCCCGAGGGCTTGCCGGTCGTCGGGTCGATGACGTGAATCGCGCGACCGTCGTCGAAGGCGAGTTGCGGCGAGCCGCTCGAGATGAGGAGGTCGACCTGTGCGCCCTTCGGCACCTTGGTCCCGGCCGGCGGCACCGTGCCCGCCAGGGCACCGAGCGGGACGGTCGCCAGCCGTTTGGTCGGCACCGGCACGAGGCCCAGTTGCGAGAGCTTGCCGGCGGCTGCCGTCGGATCGCCGGCCAGCGCCGGGATCGCGATCGGCCCCTTGCCGGCCTCGGCGGCGACCGCCGCGAGCCGTCCCCGATTCGTTCCGGCCAGGCCGAGCCGGGCACCGTCGGCCGCGAACGCGCGGGCGGCGACTCGACCGAGGGCCCCGGTGGCGCCGGTGATCAGGACGACGCGGTCATCGGCCATGCGCCACAGGGTAGGCCTGACCGGCGCATCGCGGGCGCACGAGCCCGATCCGGTCGGGCATCATCGCAGCGATGCGACCCCGCCTGAGCGTCCTCGAGCCGGAGCTGATCGAGCGCGTCGTCGACGAGGCGAAGCGCGTGCTGGCCACACACGGGATGGAGGTCCGTGGCGCCGGGCTGCGACAACGGCTGATCGACGCCGGGCTGCCGCAACGCGACGATGGCCGGGTCCTCTTCCCGCGCGACGTCGTCGAAGAGGCGGTCCGCGTCGCGCCGGGCAGCTTCACCCTGTACGACCGCGCCGGCGCGCCGCGGGCGGAACTCGGCGAGGACCGCGTCCACTTCATCCCGGGCTCGTCCGGGCTCAAGGTGCTCGATCACCACACCGGCGAGGCGCGGCTGGCGATGAGCCAGGACTTCGCCGAGTACATCCGCCTGGGTGACGGCCTCGCGAACATCCCGTACCTCGCGACGGCGTTCTCGACGAGCGACATCGAGCCGCAGGTCTCGGACGCGTGGCGCCTCTACCTCTGCCTCCTGAACTCGACGAAACCGGTCGTGTCGGGCGCGTTCACGGAGCACGGCGTCCCGCGGATGGCCGAGATGATGGCGCTCTTCCGGGACGACGCCGACGACCTCCGCGCCCGCCCGATGTCGATCTTCACGATCACCGCGACCGGCAACTTCCGGTACAGCGAGGACAGCTGCCAGAACCTGATCGACTGCGTCGAGGCGGGGATCCCGGTCGAGATCGTGCCGGTCACGCTGATGGGCCTCATCGCCCCCGTGACCGTCGTCGGCGCGACGGTCTTCCACACGATCGACGTGCTCGCCGGGATCACGATGGCCCAGGTCGTCCGGCCCGGCGCCCCCGTCCTCTTCGGCGGCGCCCCGGCGACGTTCCACATGAAGGTCGCCTCGTCGCCGATGGCCGCGATCGAGGCCCTCCAGCTCGACGTCGCCTACGTCGAGGTCGCCAAGGCGCTGGGGCTGCCGACGCAGTCGTACATGGCCCTGTCGGACGCCAAGACGCTCGACGCCCAGGCCGGCGCGGAGACGTTCGGCTCGGCGCTACTCGCGGCGCTGGCCGGCGTGAACAGCGTCAGCGGGCCGGGGATGCTCGACTTCCTCCTCGTGTTCTCCCTGCCGAAGCTCGTCTACGACGACGCGATGTGCGGCCAGGTGCTCCACTTCGTCCGGGAGGTCCGGGAGCTGGACGACCTGCCCGTGAACGAGCTGATCGACCAGCTCGTCGCCGACCAGCACCTGATCATGGCGCCGCACACCACGGAGCACTGGCCGCGCGAGCTGTTCCTGCCGGCCTCGATCATCGACCGCGACAACCGTGAGGCCTGGACGCGGGCCGGCGCGAAGGAGATCGACGAGCGGGCGACCGATGAGGTGAACCGCCGGCTCGGCGCGTACCGCCAGCTCGAGACGGACCCGGCGATCGATGCCGAGCTGCAGCGGATCATCCGCTCGGGATTGGTCGATCAGACCGAGCTGCCGCTCGTGCCGCCCGCGCCGGAGCCGATCGCGCCGCCCGAGGACGAGACCGGCGGCCGGCGACGCAATCGGCGGCGAGGCCCGATCGAGGCGTAGGCGCGGCTGGATCGCGCGGCGGACCCGCGATCAGTGCGTCGGCACCCCGATGACGAGGCGCGAGACCTGGCGGGCCCCGGCCAGGCCCTTGAGCTCGTGCGACCCGGCGTCCTCGAAGGACAGCCCCGGTCCGTCGACCAGCCCGGCCGCGGACGTCGAGAACAGGGCCTCGTCCGGACCCGCGAGCCCGAGGATCCGGGCGGCCGTGTGCACCGTAATGCCGCGGACGTCGTTGTCGGTGACCTCGACCTCGCCGGTGTGGACCCCGACGCGGATCGCGAGGCCGATCGCCGACGACGACCGGAGCATCTCCGCCGCGCACAGGGCCGCCCGCGTCGGGCTGTCGAACAGGGCCAGGAACCCGTCGCCGGTCGTCTTGATCTCACGCCCGCGGTGGACGTTGAGCGCCACGCGCATGTCCTCGTTGTGGCGCGCCAGGAGATGGCGCCACGCCTCGTCCCCGATCTCCTGGGCGCGCCTGGTCGAGTCGACGATGTCGGTGAACAGGACTGTGCCGAGCGTCCGGGTGCCGGTCTCGTCCAGCGCCGCGATGATGGCTCGGCCGCTCGCTCCCCAGTCGAGCGTGACCCAGGGCTCGTCACCGACGACCCACTTGTCGTGTCCCGGCGGGATCTCGAACACGCTGTCCGGCCCGATGTCGAGCGTCTGGCCGTCGTCCATGACGGCGCGGATCGTGCCCGAGATCACGTATCCGACGTGGCGGATCGGGCAGGAGGTCGCTCCCATCACCGGGCCGACATCGGTCGACCAGCGCCAACCGGGGTTGAACGCGCAGTACCCGATCGTCGCGTCGTCGAGGGTGACGGACGTGATCCTGGCGTTCGGCAGCTCGCGCACGCTGTCGGGGGTGGCGAAGCTCTTGGCCTGGAGCCTGGGCATGAGACCTCCTGGGACGGTCGCGGTCACCCATCATCGGCGTTCGTCCGGTTGGCCGTCGCCGGCCCCGGCCAGTCCGGAACGTCGAGGCAGGAACGGGACGCGTCAGCGCCGCCGGCGGGCCTCGGCGATCGTCGCGTGCGCCTCCACGACCAGGGCCGCCAGCTCGTCCCAGTCGACATCCGGGCCGTCGAGATAGACGGCGACCCAGCCGCGATGGCCGACGTACGGCGGCCGGAAGAATCGCGCCGGATCAGCCTCGATCAGGCTCTCCTGCCGGCCCGCCGGGGCCGCCAGCCAGACGGCGAGGCGATCGTCGTGATGGTGGTCGGACATCGTCCCGAACTGCCGGCCGCCGACGAACCAGGCCGCCTCGCCGTGGCTCAGCCGCTCCTCCGTGTCCGGGAGGGCGATCGCCAGCGCCCGCACGCGAGCGGTCGTTGCCGGGTCCGTCGGCCGCTCGATCATCCCTCGATCACCCGCAGGTCGGCCGGCAAGCCGAAGAACCGGCCGAACGCCTCCGCCTCCGCGGCCAGCGCCTCCCGCTCACGGGCATCGAGCGGGAGCAGCAGCGTCACGGTCACCGTGACCTTTTTCGGCCCGAGCGCCCGGCGCCAGCCGCCGACCACGAACCCGTCGCGGACCACGATGTGGGCGCCGAGGACATCGGCGACGTTGCGCGCCTTCGGCAGCGCCGGGTCGACGATCGGCGAGTAGTCGACGTAGGAGCCGAGGTACTCGTCGTAGTTCGACAGGAGCCGGACGAACGGGGCCGGGACCGGCGCCGGCTCGAAGCCGCCAGTCGCCGCGACGTACTCCAGGCCATCGATCGTCTGCCGCTCGAGCGCGACTCCGGCGAGCTCGATCCCGCGCCGCAGGTCCGTCACCGTCAGCCCGGACCACCAGCTCATGTCGCGGACGAGGGCCGGGCCGTGACTCGTGAAGTAGCGGACGGTCAGGTCGCGCAGGGCGTCGTCGCGGTCGCGCTCGGTGGCCGGCGGGATCCGCTCGTCGACGAGGGCGTAGGTCGTCGCCTGCCGGCCGAGTCGTGGCCCGCTGCAGATCGCCGCGGTCAGCTCGGCCTCCATCGCGAGATAGGCGAGGACGATGGGCTCGCCGACGTCGATGCCGGCTGCGGCCAGCGGCGCCCGGAAGTCGTCGCGGGTGCGGGTCCGGCCACCGCGGAGCTCACCGCGGATCACGCCGATGGCGGTGGCGAAGTCCTCGTCCGTCAGGTGGAACGCCCGTCGGTTCAGCGACGCGTTCGCCTGGCGCACGCGTGGACCGGTCAGCGCCTGGATCCAGCGCAGCTCGTCCGGAGCGAGGAAGTGCCACGTCGGGCGCATCGCATGGGTCCGGACGATCTCGCCCGCGTCGAGGGCAGCGCCGAGATCCTCGACGGTCGCCCCGGGCGGCATCCGCTGGGCGACTGCCCACATCGCGCCGGGCACGTCCTGCGACTGGACCGCGCCGAACCAGCGGACGACGTCGGCGGCCGACGGGAGGACGCACTCGCCCCCGAGCAGCCGGCTCGCGCCGAGCCGGGCATGGGCAATCGCGCGGTTGGTCACGCTCGGAGTCTACGGAACGGACAGTCCAGGACCCGACATGCATCGGTCGCGACATAGGATGGGCGACGTGAGCCGTGAGCCCGCCGGTTGGGACGTCGACAGCCCGGTGCAGGCCGAGGTCTTCGTCGTCTGGCTCGACGGGGACCGGATCCAGCTCACGGGTCCGGACGGTCCGCAGCCGTGGATCCTGCAGCTCGGCGCGACCGAGCATCCGGTCGAGGTCGTGGACCGCCTCGTCCGCGACGTCGTCGGCCCGCCGATCCTCGTCCACTCGACGTCGTGGCGGCGCGACCGCGACGCGGTCATCCTGAGCTTCGTGGTCGTGATCGAACGGGAGCTGGTCGACGGGATGGCGAGCCAGCCCATCGAGCGGGCCGAGCTCGCCAGGTCGGAGGCGACCGCCGCGCCGCGCGACATCGCGACGAGCGCGGTCGTCGAGCACGGGCTGCGCCATCTCGCCTGGCTCGTCCAGGACGACCCGGTGGTCCGTGCCGAGCTGCCGGCGGCGTGGGTCCCACTTCTCGCCGCCTACGTCCCCGAGCCGTTCCGGAACCTGGGCTGAAGGAGGTCCCGATGACCGACGAACCGCAGTACACCAATCGCTGCGCGTGCGGCTGGGAGATCACGGGCGGCGAGAACGAGGTCGTCGACGCGACGATCGATCACGGCCGGAGGATCCACAACATGGAGGCGACGCGGGAGCAGGTGATCGAGGTCCTCCACGCGAGCGCCGGAACCGGGCCGGCGGCGGACCGCAACGACCGGCGGACTGCGTGACCCGTCGGGCGGTCACGTACACCTCGTACCTCGCCCTCGCGGACCTGCTCGCGGCACAGCGCCCGCTGTCCCGCGATGCGGACGGCCGGCCCGAGCACGACGAGCTCCTCTTCATCGTCATCCACCAGGTCTACGAGCTCTGGTTCAAGCAGCTCATCCACGAGCTGACCGAGGTCCAGCGGACCCTCGAGGCCGGCGACACGGACACGACATTGCATCTCCTCAACCGGGTCCTGAAGATCCTGAAGACCCTCGTCGCCCAGATCGACGTGCTCGAGACGATGACGCCGCTCCAGTTCACGTCCTTCCGGGATCGCCTGGAGTCCGCGTCCGGCTTCCAGTCCGCGCAGTTCCGCGAGATCGAGGCGATTCTCGGCCGGCGCGATGCGTCGGCGCCGGCGGCCCACCCGGAGGGCTCGGGCGGTCGTGCGCGCATCGAGGCCGCCCAGCGGCGGCGGTCGCTCTGGGGCTCGTTCCTGGCGTATCTCGGCGCGCGCGGCCACGCCCTTGCGGACGACGTGCTCGCGCGCGACGTCACGCTGCCCCCGGAGCCGGACGGCCGCGTCCAGGACGTCCTCGTCGGTGTCTATCGCGCAGACGCGGACGCCGCCCTGGTCGCCGAACGCCTCGTCGACCTCGACGAGGGCTTCCAGGAGTGGCGGTACCGTCATGTGAAGATGGTCGAGCGGACGATCGGCACGAAGCGCGGCACGGGCGGCTCGGCCGGGGTGGAATATCTCCGGACGACCCTGTTCCAGCCCATCTTTCCCGACCTCTGGGAGATCAGGAGCCGCCTGTGACCGAGTCCGACACGCCCGAGACCCTAGACGGGTCCGACCCGGCCGAGACGCCGGCCAAGCTGCGGCCGCCGACGCCGCTCGAGATCCTCGACCGTTACCTGCCGTTCATCGCGGTCGGCGCGATGGTCGTGACGTTTCTGCTGCTGCCGCAGCCGTTCGCGATCGCCCTGATCGCCATCGTCTGGCTCGGCGCGACCCGGGTCACGAGCAACCGGAAGTTCCTCGGGATGACGCTGACCGAGGCACTCGCCTGGTCGGCGACGATCGTCATCGCGATCCTGGTGCTGGCGCTCGCGCTCTACGCGCTCGGCTACTCGGTCGCCTGACCAGGGGGCTCGCCGCGAACCGCGGCGGAGACGCGGGACGAACCGATGCCTCAGCGGTGGCCGGACTGGCGCTGGACCATCTGGGCGAGCTGGACGAGGAGATTCCAGGCCACCTCTGCGTCGCCCTGGACGAACGCCCGGAAGTCCCACATCGTCATGACGTAGGTGTGGAGGTCGGTCTCCGCGGTCACGGTCGCTGTCCGGACGCGATCCGCGATCAGCGCGACCGCCCCGAAGTGATCGCCGGGCCCGAGCTTGCCGACGTCCGCATCGTCGACCGAGACGGTCGCCGTCCCGTCGGCGATGACGAAGAACCCGATCCCGCGGTCGTCGCCCTGGCGAACGACGACGGCGCCCGCCGGGAACGTCCGCTCGGAGAACTCCTTCGCCAGCTTCTCGAGGTGCTTCCGGTCCAGGCCGGACAGCATCGGGACCGCCGCAAGGGCGTCGACGACATTCGTAGCCATGCGCGGGATGCTTCATATCGCGATCCGAATGTCAATGGTGGGTTGCGGTGAGGGGCGGCCCGCTGGGCCATACTCCGGCCCATGGCGAAGGACGCGACACCCACCGAGCACGTCGAGCACTACGACAACGGCGTCGTGAAGCTCCGCGGCGCGCATCTCGACGGCGAGATGCACGGCGAGTGGGAGTTCTATCGCCGCGACGGCTCGCTGATGCGCTCCGGCGCCTTCGATCGGGGGCGACAGGTCGGGATCTGGCGGACCTGGGACCGCTCCGGCGCCGTCATCAAGGAGACGGAGTTCGGGGCTCCGGGCCTTGGCTGATCCCTACGGTCCCGGCCAGGCGTCGCTCGCCAGCCAGCGACCGCCGTCACCCGGGACCAGGACCCGGTGTCGACCGGTCGCCGCGTCCCACTCATTGCGGGTGAACCGCGTCTGATCGTCGCCGAGGAGGATCAGGACGTGGGCCGGCACCCCGCGACCGACGAGATGACCGTGGTCGTGGACGTCGTCCGGCGGCAGCAGAGTGCCCGTCTCGGTCGCCGCCAGCGCTCGATCGTCGGCGAGCCCGACGCCGGGCGGCTCGTCCGCGGATTCCCGGACCACGCGCCAGCGGCGATGCGTCTCCGTTCCGACGATCGGGCAGATCGCCACCCAGGTGCCGTGATCGTGGACCGCGCTCATCTGCCCCTCCGGCCGGTGCACGAGCGTCAATCGCGGCCCGCGGGCGGGGGCATGGATCGGGACGGCGCCGCTGCGGTCGCCGAGCCGCGCGATCCAGCGATCGAGGTAGTCGCGGTCCTCCGCGAACGCCGCGAGGGTTGCCGCGATCGCCGGCAGGTCCGGCGACGCGGTCGCGACCAACTCGGCGACCCGCTCGAACAGGACACGGACCGGCGCGTCGGCCGCGTCGAGCTTCGCTTCCACCGTCACGACCCGCCCCCGATCTCGCGCTTGCGCCGCTCGACGAACGCCGCGATCGCCTCGGCGCGATCCGCCTCGATCGGCGGCGGCTCGAACTCCGCGAGCAGCTGCTTCCAGATGCCGTTCGCCCGGTCCGTCGCGGTCTTCCGGCCGTCGTCGGCCCAGGTCTCGTAGTTCCGCCAGTCCGAGAGCATCGGCCGGTAGAACGCCGTCTCGTAGCGCTCGAGCGTGTGGGCCGAGCCGAAGAAGTGTCCGCCCGGCCCGACCGCCGCGATGGCATCGACCCCGAGCGAGGCTTCGTCGACGACGACCGGCTGGAGGACCTCGGACAGCATCTGGAGGATCTCGGCGTCGACGATCAGCTTCTCGTACGACGCGGTCAGGCCGCCCTCGAGCCAGCCGGCGCCCTGGTACAGCAGGTTCACGCCGCCCATGACGGCACCCCAGACGGCCATCTCGGACTCGTAGGCGGCCTGCGCGTCGACGACGACCGAAGCCGTCGCGTTCGACGATCGCCACGGCAGCCGGTAGCGGCGGGCCATCTGGCCGGAGGCGATCGCGCCTTTCACGTACTCGGGCGTCCCGAAGGCCGGCGAGCCGGTCCGCATGTCCACGTTCGAGGTGAACGCGCCGTAGACGACCGGTGCGCCGGGCCGGACGGCCTGGGTCAGGACGACGCAGAACAGGGCCTCCGCGTTCTGCTGGGCGATCGCCCCCGCGAGCGTCACCGGCGTCATCGCCCCGGCCAGCGTGAACGGCGTCGCGACGACGGCCTGGCCGGCCTCGGCCATGGCGATCAGCCCGTCGCCCATCGGCCCGTCGAGCCGGAGCGGGGAGTTCGTGTTGATGATCGTGATCAGCGACGGCTCGGCCTCCAGCGCCTCACGGGACACGCCGCCGGCGATCGCCGCGACCTCCAGGGCGTCCTCGACGACCGCTGCGCCGAAGCCCAGGCAGTGCCACGTCTTGTCCAGGGTCGTCGCGAGGAAGCCATACATGTCGAGGTGGCGCGTCTCGACGGGCAGGTCCGTCGGCTCGAGCGGTCCACCGCCCTCCTGGTGAAGGACGTTGAGGGCCGAGATCAGCCGGAC